>NZ_JADMVE010000010.1 GCF_015547515.1 Eubacterium sp. 1001713B170207_170306_E7 | reverse complement strand
GAACACTTTCATGAATCAGTTCGATATCATCCTTTGAATAAAATGTGTTGAATAAATTACCTTTTAACATAACCCTTCTCCTCTTGAAATTGATTTCTAGTTAATGCGCATAACTTATACCACTATACTAACGCAAAATACATGCCAATTTATATTCGAAGCAAAACCCGCTGATTTTCCTAAAATAATTACCATATAGCTGTTTTTACGATTTTTTTACCAATTTATTTTCTTATTTCTGAGAAAATCGGATTTTAGATTCTCAAATGAAATAAACTTTTGCGGATGATTTTATTTTAAAAATTTTTATCGAAAAAACTCATTCTTTTATAATATAGGATAATTGTTTTAGACTTTTATTTTAGTCTTTTATTTCTCACTAATCCATAAAATATAATTTCTGTCAAACTATTATATTTTTTAGTTTTACAAAAAATATTTTTTTAATTTTATTGTTAATGTTTTCAACTGTTTTTTTTAACTCAAATTTACGTCTGGCAGGGTAAAGGCCACGGGAATTTCCGCTGTTATTATGGTTTTTTCTATTTATTGATAAAGAAAAAAATATATAGTTTCTTTAAACAGCTTTAAAAATCACTCTTGTTAATATTATTTAATTTATTCTAAAGCTTAAAATTTTTCTTTTGATTTTCGATTTAAGGCAAATAAAAAAGCCTGCTTTCTTGTTCAAAAAGCAGGTTTTTCTGTTTGGCCTTATACCATCAGCTCACAAATCGATTTTGCAAACTCTACCGGGTCTTCGATGGTCATCCCTTCAATGAGCATGGCCTGATCGTAGAGCAGGTTGGCGTATTTCTTGAGCTTATCATTGTTCTTGTCATCATAAGCTTTTTTCATGGCATCAAATACCGGATGGCTTCCGTTGATTTCAAGGACCTTGTCGGCTTTGACATCACCGCCCATGGGCTGGGCATTTAAGACTTTTTCCATTTCCAGTGAGATCCCCTCTGTCGAGAAGCAAACCGGATGGCTTTTCAGTCTTGTGGACAGCTTAACCGCGTTCACCTTGCCGTCAAGGGCTTCTTTGATGGCTGTCATCAAATCTTTGTTTTCTTCGTTCTTAGCTTCAGATTCTTTTTTAGCTTCTTCGGACTGTTCAATGCCCAGGTCATCATCAGAAGCGGAACGGAATTCTTTTTCGTCGTATTTCATAAGGCTCTTAAGGGCAAATTCATCCACGTCGTCGGTACAGTAGAGCACTTCATAACCCTGATCTAAGAGCAGCTCGATCTGCGGCATCTTTCCAATTTTTTCGATGGAATCACCGCAGGCGTAGTAAATATATTTCTGATCTTCCTTCATTCTGCCGACATATTCTGCAAAGGTGACGGATTTCTTTTCGCTGGAGCTGTAGAACATGACCAGATCCTTGAGCTTGTCAGCGTTCATACCGTAGTTTTCATACATGCCGAATTTGAGCGGCAGGCCGAAGTTCTTGTAGAACGCATCGTATTTTTCCCGGTCTTTTTTCTGCATGTCCATAAGTTCAGAAGTGATTTTCTTTTCAATACGCTGGGCAATGGCTTTAACCTGACGGTCCTGCTGAAGCATTTCTCTTGAAATGTTCAGGGACAGATCCTGAGAATCGACCAGGCCCCGGACAAAGCCAAAGTAATCCGGCAGCAGGTCTTCACATTTATCCATAATCAGCACACCGCTAGAATAAAGCTGCAGACCTTTTTTAAATTCCTTTGAGAAGTAATTGTAGGGCACGTTAGACGGAATAAACAGCAGGGCGTCATAGGTGCACACGCCCTCTACATGGGTCGCAATGACTTTGGCCGGATCGGTATAGTCATAATATTTTTCCTTGTAGAAATTGTTGTAATCCTCATCGGTAACTTCGCTTTTATTTTTTTTCCACAGGGGTACCATGCTGTTGAGGGTTTCTTCCTCCAGATAGGTATCGTACTGCGGCTCGTAATCTTCCTTGGCTTTCTCTTCCTCGGAGGCCTCTACCAAAGTGCTCTTTTCCACTTCCATTTTAATGGGGTAGCGGATATAGTCTGAATAACGCTTGATGAGCTCTCTGAGGCGGTATTCTTCCAGATACTGACTGTATTTTTCATCTTCTGTATCGTCCATGAGCGTCAGGATAATTTCAGTACCGACCGCTTCCTTATCGCATTCTTCAATGGTGTAGCCTTCCGCGCCTTCAGATTCCCATTCATAGGCCACGTCGCTGCCATCTGCCCTTGTGCGGACCTTAATATCCTTGCTGACCATAAAGGCAGAATAAAAGCCGACACCAAACTGGCCGATGATATCAATATCTTCCTGGGCTTCGTGCTCAGACTTGAATTCCAGAGAGCCGCTGTTGGCGATAATACCAAGATTTTCTTCCAGCTCTTCCTGGGTCATCCCGATTCCGTTATCGGTAATGGTCAGCGTGCCTGCTTCCTTATCCGGGATGATGTGAATCACGTAGTCTTCCCTTGAGAGCCCGCTGCCTCCCTCAGACATATTTTTAAAGTAACGCTTGTCAATCGCATCGCTTGCATTTGAGATAATCTCTCTTAAGAAAATCTCTTTGTTTGTATAAATCGAATGAATCATTAAATCCAGCAGGCGTTTGGATTCTGCCTGGAATTGCTTTTTAGCCATAATCTCCACTCACTTTCATTTCGGTATTGTTAGCACTCGTTATGTTCGAGTGCTAGCAATACTATAGATCATTCTGGTGAAAAAATCAAGATCTTTTGAATAAAAATTTACATAATTTTAATGACAATTTTAGTTTTCCGCTGCTTTCCCTGTCCTCAGCCCCTTTGGCCGTTATCCCTCCCTTTATAAAAGCTTAATGCCGCCATAGCTCATCAGAATATCCGGCTTTTTTGCGGCATCAGACTGAAAAGCCTTTGGTACCTCCTCGGACATTTCCTGTTTTGAAAGCGGCCGTATCTCAAGGGTATTCCCCGTTATTTCCTGGTATCGCTCAAAGGCCGTTTTGAGATAAGGCCGTTTAAGATCTGTGTCGTCTCCCCAAATGGTGATGGTCCGGTTTGATACGGTTCCCCATTCGTACTGGGGCGTTTCAAAGGCTGCCTTCGCAATGGTCTGTTCCTTATGTCCGCAGCCCGCTAAAAAAATACGGCCATTACAAAAAGGCAGATGCTCTGGCCAATATATTTTTTCATCATTCTCTCTGTCAATGTCAATCGATAGATTGTTTACTATTTAATCATTTATATATAAAATTATATCCTTTTTTTCTATTATTGTTCAACCAAATAAAATCATTATCATCAATAAATCCTTAAAAACGAAAACAAGCGCCATCCACACTGTAAATGGCGCTCGTTCTGCTATTGTTATTTTTTTCCACGGCCTCTTGCGTACTGTACACATACGATGCCTCCGGCCAGCACGACGAAGATCACGGATAAAACAGCCACGCCATTCTGGCCACCGCTCAGCCCTGTCGCCACCGATGCCGCCGTACTGTCTGGCACATGCCGATTGAAGCTGCCAGCCTCTGCGTCCGGAGCTGCCGCTGGATTTTCCCCCTCCACGGTCACCTCATAGGTCTGGCGGCTTAAATCCTCAGCGATAACCACATAGCTCAAAGGCCTGGTAAAGTCATTGACACTCTCGCCGCTTGTCTGCACGGCTCCGCCGACGCGCACCTCTGCGCCCGCGCTGGCCTCAAACACGGCAGTCTGCCGGGTCAGATCTGTATTCCAGGGAACCCTTACAAGGATCCTATGGGCTGTTTCATCAATGCTGCCGGCATTTTCGCCAAGCCTAAATCCGGTGATGGCCTTTTGGGATGAAAGGTCCGGCTCCGGATCGGTTGAGGTATAGGTATCCCGGATGGTAGAGGTGTACCGCTCCGCGATCAACTGGTGTCCCGCTGCATTGGGGTGGGGATCAAAGTTCAGGCTCAGCTTTCCCTCTGTATTCTTGATTTCCACATTGGTCAGGTCGGGCTCGTTAAAGGCTTCATAGATATCGACACTGTGATAGCCTTCTGTATTTTGGAGAAAGGCCTGATTCATTTGCTCAATATAGTAAGCGCCGTAACCGCTCAGGTCAATGGATTCAAATTGTCTGAAGATGAGTGGGAATTTCTCCGCAAGGTTTGGAAAAAGCTGGCTTAGGTTAAGCGTCTCGCCGTAAAAGGGATTGTACAGCGTATTCCAGTAAATTTCCGCCCCTGGAGCCTGCTCATGCAACGCGCTTAAAACAGCTGGCTGCAAGTTGTCTTTAAAATTCTCACAGCCTGCCAGCAGCTCCGGGTTATCCTTCAGTGTTTTATTCAGCTGTCTGAGTGTATTGGCAATCTCTGTGACCAGGCTGTCCTGCTTTTCCCTCAGCTGAGCGTCACTGCCCGGGGCTTCGGCCGCCTCAGCAGAGAGGTTTTCCAGTTCACTGACCTTTGCGCTGAAATTATCATTAATGGCCTGCTCTACAATTTTGATAAAAGGTCCCAGCAAGTCGTTTGACCCAATGGTCACGGTCACCACATCGGCATGTCTCAGCAGCTCACTGTATTGCCCGCTTTGCAGCGCTTCCAGCAGCTGTTCGCTGGTCCAGCCGGATACGGCCTGATTTGAGACAAGGGCCGGGCCATCCTGGCTTTCCAGGGTTTCACCCAGCATGTTGACAAAGGCGCCCTCGGGTGTCGGAAAGCGGTCGTCATTTGGTGTACCGTGCTCATATCCTGGCAGCGCGTACCCGGCGGCAATGCTGTCGCCGAAAGCCACATAGTTTGTCCGCACTCCAGTATAGCGCACATGGCCGGGATCAATTCCGCAGCCCAGCAACGCTCTCTTGGTTTCACGGCTGTTGGTTTCGATGCTTGTGGTTTCAGGCAGTCCGTCAAAGGCATGGGCTGAAAGGGCAACTTCTCCCTCGATCTGTATTTTTTCAAGTCCGCTGCACCCGTTAAAGGCATAATCTCCAATACCGGTTACATTATAAACCTTAACTTCCTCGAAATCGCCGTAATCAGTCACCGCTTTTGGGATAAAAACCGTCCCCGTGACCGCTTCATCAACGGCTGGTCCCCTGCCGTCCCCCAGTTGTGCTTCGTTTTCATTCAACACTAAAAAGGTTACCGGCTGGTTTTCCGGCGTACCGCATTTATAGCTCGTAATCTGGCCGCCGGCTGGCGCTGTTGCCGCGAGGGCCTGGCCGATTCCCGCAGCCCCCACAGGGCCTGCCATAAAAAACACCGCTGCCGTCAATCCCGCCAAAACTTTTTTGATTTTCATTTTTCCTCTCCTGTAAATGTTTTTTACATTATAGCACAGGAGCGGAAGCCCGCGACGCTCCACCGCCTAAATAGCGTGTCTGACCGCTTAAATAAAAAGCAGCGCCTTTGCGGCGCTGCAAAATCGGATTAATATTTTTCTTTGAGCATCTCACCATGCTTGTTAAAGGTCTCAATGGCTGAAATCGCCAGCTCCTTATTCATCATCTTTTCAAAGATATTATAGGGGATGGTGACCGAGTGCGCCCCGGAAGCCAGGGTTTGTATCACCTGATTGGTATTTTTAAAGCTCGCGCCTAAAATTTCGCAGCTCAGCTGCCGCTCATCGATAAAATCGCGGATGATGGCCACGGCCTTGTAGGGGTCCAGATCGTTGTTGGACATGCGGTTAATATAGGGGGCGATACAGCTGCAGCCTGCCAGCGCGGCAAATATGCCCTGATCGGCCGAGTAAACCGCTGTTCCCAGAATCTTACAGTCCGGATATTTTTCGCGTATCTGCTTCACCACCTCCAGGCCGGCAATATCCATGGGGATCTTAAGCCCGATACGGCCTTTGCTGTCAAGGTCCAGAATCGCCTCACAGTCCTCCAGACGCTGCTCTATAGTTTCTCCAACAGTCTGTACGTAGATAAAGGGCACGCCCGCTTCCAGAATTTCCTTTATCTTTTCCTCTCTGGGGGTCCGCTCGTTAAGAAGAATGGTTGGATTGGTGGTAACCCCTTTAAAAACACCGGTTTTCATGGCTTTTTTTATTTCTTCAATATTGGCTGTATCTAAAAACATTTTTTTGTTCCTCCCTTTATTCTGTGCAACGATTATAACAAAACTGTCTTAAAAAATTTCAAAAAGCTCCGGAGTCAGTTTCCTGATCTCCGGAGCTTGGTTTGTCCCAGGTAATTTTTAATAAGCTTCAACAAATAACTCAAAGTATTCTCTGCCGTGCTTGCAGGCCGGGCATACCTTTGGTGCTTCCTTGCCTTCGCTGATATAGCCGCAGTTGCCGCATTTCCATTTGACGGATTCTGAGCGTTTGAATACGCGTTCCTTTTCAATGTTTTCGGCTAATTTTAAATAACGGGCTTCGTGAGCCTTTTCAACCTCTACAATATATTTGAAGGTAGCCGCAATATCTTTAAAGCCTTCTTCTTCCGCTGTTTTTCCAAAATTATTGTACAGGTCGCTCCATTCCTCACGCTCACCGGCAGCGGCGTTGATCAGATTGGTACGGGTGTCGTCGCTCAGGCTGACCGGATATTCCGCGGTAAAGCCTACCATCATGGCTTCGCCATCCAGACCTTCGTTTTCCACGATATATTTATAGAACATTTCCGCGTGTTCTTTTTCGTTGGCTGCTGTTTCCAGGAAAATGTTCTGAATTTGAATATACCCTTCCTTTTTAGCTTTTGACGCAAAAAAAGTATAACGGTTGCGTGCCTGGCTTTCACCTGCAAAGGCCTTCATCAGATTTTCCAGTGTTTTCGTTCCTTTTAATTTACCCATTTTGTTTATTCCTCCTTGAAACAAGACGTTCTTTTAGTATTTATACACTTATTTCAGAGGAATAAACAGGTTTTAAAATCTTTTTAACGCTCGTAGGTCCGGATAAGGTTCTCTGCAACCTGACGGGGCGATATCCGCATATCCATGGCCTGCTTCTGGATATAGCGGTGAGCCTGTTCCTCAGTCATATCAAGGTATCCCATCAGGCACAGCTTGGCCCGGTAAATCATCTTGATATCGTCCATTTTCTTTTGCAGCTTTTCATTCTGTT
Source organism: Eubacterium sp. 1001713B170207_170306_E7 (assembly GCF_015547515.1). Lineage (NCBI taxonomy): Bacteria > Bacillati > Bacillota > Clostridia > Eubacteriales > Eubacteriaceae > Eubacterium > Eubacterium sp. 1001713B170207_170306_E7. The sequence continues at coordinate 129,769 of NZ_JADMVE010000010.1, read as the reverse complement.
CCTTAAGGCGCTGCAGCTTGACCTTTGAGTTCAGTACAAACTTGATGTTCTGGGTCAGAAGCTGGCGGTTGATGGGCTTAGACACCACGAAGGCCGTTGTGTCCGCCAGTTTGGCCTCCACATGGTCCACCAGCTCATTTTTCACGATGAGCACGACGCCGATCAGGTACTTCTCCATGGTGTCAAGGGCCAGCTCGATTCCAAACTCATCGCCCAGGGGGGTATTGATAATGACCATATCATACTCAATTTCCTGCAGGCGTCTCCGGCCTTCACTGCCGGAGGGGACTGCGTCAATCATGCCAAAATCCATGCCCCGCAGTATCTCCGTCAATGCCTTTGTAATCTCATTCTGCTTGCATACCAACAACACATTACTCATTATTTCATCCCCCCTTCCTTCAGGATTTTATTTTCCTAAATCAGAAGGTTGAAAAATAACGGTCAATTTCCCATTCGTGGACCATTCCGATGTATTGTCTCCACTCCCAGCTTTTGAGCTGAATGTATTTTTGTGCTGTTTTTTCACCGAGGACTTCTGTCACCAGCGTGTCTCTTTTCATTTCCTCCAGCGCCTCCCTCAATGTCATGGGCAGCTTTTCAAGCTCTGCTGGCTCATCGCCAAGGGGTTCCATTAAGGGCAGCTTCTTTTCAATCCCCTCAAGGCCGGCCGCCAGGATCAGGGCAAAGGTCAGATAGGGATTGCAGGATGGATCCGGGCTTCTGAGCTCCATACGGCAGTAATCGCCCACAGCGGCCGGAATACGGATAAGCGGCGAGCGGGCGCCGTAGCCCCAGCTGACTGTCTGCGGCGCTTCGTAGCCGTCCATCAGGCGCTTGTAGGAATTGACCAGCGGATTGGAAACAGCGCTGATCCCGCGGATATGGCTGAGCACGCCGGCGGCAAACCACCTGGCTTCATCGGTCAGACCGCCGAGAGCGCTGTTAAAGATATTTTCATTGTCCTTCATGAGCGATATATTGATATGCATGCCGCTGCCCGGCTGCCCGTTGAGGGGCTTTGGCATAAAGGTGGCGTGCAGGCCGTTGCGCTGGGCAATGGTCTTGACCACTGTCTTAAAGGTCATAATATTATCCGCGGATTCCAGCGCGCCGCTGTATTTAAAGTCAATCTCATGTTGTCCCCGGGCCGATTCATGGTGGGAGCTCTCGATCTCAAAGCCCATTTCCTCCAGCGTCAGAATAATCTCACGCCGGGTGTTTTCGCCCCGGTCAAAGGGCGCCAGGTCAAAATAGCCGGCGCTGTCAACCGGTTCTCTGGTCGGCTCTCCGTTTTCACCCAGGCGGAACAGGAAAAACTCACATTCTGCGCCTACGTTAAAACGGTAGCCCAGCTTATCGGCCTTTTTCATCTGCTCTTTTAAGATATAACGGCTGTCGCCCTCAAAATTTGTGCCGTCCGGATACTTCACATCGCAGAGTATTCTGGCAACCTTACCCTGCTGTGGCCGCCAGGGCAGAATTTGAAGTGTGGACAAATCCGGGTGCAGGATCAGGTCAGAATGATCCGCGTCCAGATAGCCGGCCACAGAGTTGGCGTCAAACGGCACGCCGTAGAGGATGGCGCGCTCAATCTGCTCGTTGGAGATGGCGATATTCTTGCTCTGCCCATAGATGTCACAGAACTGCATCCGGATAAATTTAATATCATTTTCTTCGATATAGCTGATGGTATCGAGTGTTTTTTTACCAAGGTTCATTTTCTATTCTCCTTTAGTAGGCTGTATATAGATCATTATAAGGATTGTTGGCACCTGGTGTCAATTTATAAAAGGGCTTTCCAAGAATCTCCTCAATATCAGCATCAAAATAATTACAATAGTTTTCAATATAAGTCATGGCCGGTTCCAGCATTTCAGAGGCGCACCGCTCTGCCACCACCTGTGGCGCCAGTCCTGTCGGCGGTACATCACTGCGGATATACATCGCGCCACCGTGCATGCCGGTTCCACAGTAGCCGCCTGCCGGAAAAACATTGTCCACACCCAAGCCCAGTACCACAATGGTCCCGCCGGCTTGATATTCCCCCAAAAAGGAACCGGCCTTACCGCCGATCACCACCACGGGCTGGTGCTCCATATAGGCTTTCATATGAATGCCCACACGGTAGCCCCCGTTGCCGCGGATATAGATGCTGCCGCCGCGCATTCCATAGCCCAGGGTATCCCCGCCGCTGCCGTAAACCACAATATCGCCGTTATCCATCGTATCGCCAACAGCATCCTGCACGTTGCCGTAAACCGTGATGTTTGTGCCGCTGAGGTAAGCCCCCATGGCGTTGCCCGGTGTGCCGTAAACCGTAATGTCCTTGTTTTTAACCCCTGTACCGATATAGCGCTGGCCCAGAACCCCTTTAATGGTGACCTCTCGGTCCTCTGCTGCCTTTACCTCACGGTTGAGCTCTGTATAGTATTTTCTTCCTGCTTCAATGATCATCCTTATTCCTCCTAATGCTCTGCGCTGAGCTTTGCGTAGCATTCCCCGGGTTTAAAAGCCATGAGCCCGGGTTCCTTTACCAGCATTTCCATATCTACGGTTTTAAGCGGAATCTGTTCGCGGATCATGTCGGTGTAAATACCCGCGCGGGCGCAATTCCCGATAATGATATAGCCTTTTAAGACGCCGTCCTTGACATAGAATTTCTTGTAGCTTTCGCTGTTTTTTACCGTTATGGCTTCGCCAATATAGCTGCCTGCAGTCATCATGTACAGTCCCAGCAGCCCCATGGAATTTACCGGAAAGGCCTTTTCGTACACGGCGCTGCCGCCGGCCATGTTCTGTCCTGCCACCTCACCCTGCAGGTAGGCATTTGGCAGAATCGCCATGTTTTTAGCGGTCTGGGCGGTAATATCATAGCTCTGAGTACAGTCTCCGGCTGCGTAAATATCCTTTAAGCTGGTCTGCTGGCCGGTATCTGTCACAATCCCACGTTCCACCCTACCGCCAGCCTGTTCGACCAGAGACACCGCGGGCCTTGTTCCCACTGCCAGAATAAGAATATCATAGGGCAGAAGCCCGCCGTCGCTCAGGGTGACCTCCATATCACCGATTTCAGAAATACTGGTTTCCAGCTTTAAAGCCACCCCCTGGTTGATCAGGTGCTCTCTGATAACTTCAGCGCTTTCTGTGTCCAGAACGCTGGGCAGCACCCGGTCCGCCAGATCCACCACCGTCACACCCGCGCACTGCTTTACAACCGCTTCGGCTGCCTTCAGGCCAATAAGTCCCGCTCCCAAAATGACGATTCTCGAGTTTTCATCTAAAATCTCACTCACACTGGCCGCGTCGTCCAGAGTCGTAAAGGTAAAGGTATTTTTAGCGGTTTCCTTTCCTTTGATGGGCGGCACAAAAGGAACCGATCCCGTGGCGGTCAGAAGCTTTTCATAGGCGATAACCCCGCCGCCCGCCAGATGCACCTGCTTCTTTTCCGGATCAATGCTTTCTGCGGCGGTGTCAAAAATTACCTCACAGGCATTCTTTTCATAAAAATCTTCGTCCCGGTAAATCATTTTTTCCTGGGATACCTTTCCCTCCAGCCAGTAGGAGATCAGCGGCCTTGAGTAGGTGTGGTATTTTTCCGCACTGACAATCGTGATGCTGCCTTCCGGGTCGCTCTTTCGGATACCGGCAACGCCGCCGATGGCTCCGGCAGAATTTCCAATGATCAAATACTTTGTCTTATTCACTGACAGCACCTCTTTCTTCAAAAACAATGGCACGGTTTGGACAGTTTTTAACACAGGCGGGCTCGCCGCCGTTTTCTGTGCACAGCTCACATTTCAGCATGGTTTTATGATGACCGACCACCAGACAGCCATAAGGGCACATGGCAATACAGGTACGGCAGCCCACACAGCGTGTATCGTCGATTTTAATCACGCCGTCTTCCCCTATCGACAGAGCGCCGGTAATGCAGCCTTTGACGCAGTAGGGCGTTTTGCAGTGGCGGCAGGAAACCGCGAAATGAATTTCCTCTCCGTTCTCTACGCCGTCCTCAACGCGGATACGCGGCAGCGGCTTTTCTTTTCTGTTAAAGGCCTTAAACATATCCTCCTCGCCTGAGTTTGCAAAAGCACACTGATATTCGCACAGGTGACAGCCCAGGCACCATTCTTCATTAACATATACTCGTTTCATCGTTCATTATCTCCTCGGTTTTGTTTACAATATAACCTTTGTTTATCGCTTCTCACGAACGCGTCTTTATTCGAAAAAGCCTTGTTTTTTTTCGGAAGGCTTTTTCAAACAAGACGTTAGCCTCATGCGCTCGTCCGCTCACCTGCCGGTTCGCTTTTCACTCGCTGCCAATTTCTTCCAGAAATTGGACTCGGCGTCATTCCCCCGCATGCTTTATGCCTAATATTTCCAGCTCTTTATCGGACAGGCCGATACCGCGCAGCATCAGACGGTTTCCCTTGAGGGACTCAATGGAGTTGATTCCCATACCACCCATCATTTCCTGGATTTCGTGGTTCCAGGCACGCATAAGATTGGTAAGGCGCTCTGCCCCGATTTCCGGATTCAGGCGTTTTACAAGCTCCTCACGCTGGGTGGCAATCCCCCAGTTGCAGCGTCCGCTCTGGCAGTGGCGGCACAGATGACACCCCAGTGCCAGCAGCGCGGCTGTGCCGATATAGCAGGCGTCTGCGCCGAGGGCAATGGCCTTGACAACATCGGCAGAGCTGCGGATACTGCCGCCGACTACGATGGAAATATCATTGCGGATCTGTTCGTCTCTCAGGCGCTGGTCCACTGACGCCAGCGCCAGCTCAACGGGAATCCCGACGTTATCCCGGATACGGGTCGGCGCTGCCCCGGTGCCGCCCCGAAAGCCGTCAATCGCGATAATGTCCGCGCCGGAACGCGCAATGCCCGACGCAATGGCGGCCACATTGTGGACTGCGGCGATTTTGACAATCACCGGTTTGGTATAGCCGGTGGCTTCCTTTAGCGAAAAGATCAGCTGACGCAGATCCTCTATGGAATAAATATCATGATGCGGGGCCGGCGAGATCGCGTCCGCTCCCTCTGGAATCATACGTGTTTTTGACACCTTTTCCCCGATTTTTTTACCGGGCAGATGACCGCCAATCCCGGGCTTTGCGCCCTGTCCCATTTTGATTTCAATGGCGGCGCCAGCCATCAGATAATCCTCATGCACGCCAAAACGTCCGGAGGCCACCTGAACGATGGTGTTGGGGCCGTACTGGTACAGGCCCTTATTCAACCCGCCCTCGCCAGTATTGTAGCAGGTTCCAAGCTCGGTGGCTGCCCGGGCAAGGGACTTGTGGGCATTTTCGCTGATGGAGCCGTAAGACATGGCCGAAAACATCACAGGCAGCTCCAGTTCAATCTGCGGTGGAATCTCGGAAATGATGTTTCCCTCTTTATCCATTTCCAGCTGACCGGGCTTTTTACCCAGGAACACCTTAGTCTCCATGGGCTCACGCAGAGGATCAATGGATGGGTTGGTTACCTGGCTTGCGTTGATCAGCATTTTATCCCAGTATACCGGGTATTCGTTGGGGTTCCCCATGGAGGACAGCAGAACGCCGCCGCTTCCTGCCTGACGGTAAACCTCCTCGATGGTGCTTTGCTTCCAGTTATTATTTTCCTTGAACTGGTTATCGGTCTTGACAATCTTGAGCGCACGGGTAGGACACATGCTCACACAGCGCTGGCAGTCCACACAGCCAGTTTCATCTGCTCTCATAATATCCAGCTCGGCATCATAGCGGTGCACCTCATTGGAGCACTGCCGCTCACAGACACGGCATTTGATGCAGCGGTCTGGATTTCTGACAATTTCATATTGCGGATAAATATAGTTGATTCCCATTGTTTATTCTCCTTCCCGGTTTACTCGAACAATGATAGGCTCACCGCCCTTTGGCGCCCAGATATTGCCCACATCCGGACACACCGCGCGGATGGCGCTTTCCTCACTGGCAATATAGACCACATCGTCCTTTTCTCCGGCTACCATCGAACGCAGCTTGAGCCGGTCATTTAAGGCCATCAGGCCGTCGGTAAAGCCGCACATGATGGAAAAGGGGCCGGTTATCAGCAAACTGGCAAAGGTATTGCGCAGGGTTTTAAAACGTTTGGCCTTATCCGGCGCCAGCTTTTCAATTTCCTCCCAGAAGGGCGCGGCGATGATGCTGGCAATATCCTCAAAATCAAAGACCTGTTTACGGTTCAGGAAATCAATAATATAGGTAATGACCTCGGTGTCAGTCAGGAGTGTACATTTATAATCAAACATTTCAATAAAACGGCGGTTTGCGTCGTAGGAGGAAATTTCCCCATTGTGCACCACCGAGTAGTCCAGAAGAGCAAAGGGATGGGCGCCTCCCCACCAGCCTGGCGTATTGGTCGGATAACGGCCATGGGCAGTCCAGCAATAGCCGTCGTATTCCTCAAGCTTGTAAAAATCACCGACATCCTCAGGAAAGCCGACCGCTTTAAAAACGCCCATGTTCTTTCCGCTTGAAAAGATATAGGCGCCGTCGATGTAGGTATTAATGTAGAACACCGTATCAACGATAAACTTTTCCTCATCGATTTCCCCTTTTTCCTCCTGTATCTTGGTGAAGATGGGATCGACGAAATAGCGCCATATCAAAGGCTCGTCCTTGATGTTTTTATTTTTACGCACCGGTATCCGGCTCAGGTTAACCACATCAAAGTATTTATCCAGATAACGCTCGGTTTCCTGTCTGGCTTTGAAGTCGTCATAAAAGACATGGAATGCGTAGGAATCTGCGTATTCAGGGTAAATCCCATACCCTGCGAAGCCGCCGCCCAGACCGTTGGACCGGTCGTGCATCACCGCGATGGAATCCACAATCTGACTGCCGTTAATCGTGGGCTTTCCCTTTTTATGGATGATTCCCGAGATCGCACAACCGCTTGGAATTCTGACTTGTCCTTCTTTTTTTAACATAGCTCTCTCCTTCTTTGCATAAATTGAGTACTGCATTGTCTCTGATTAAAACAATAAAAAAAGAACATGACGAACCAAGCCCAGACCAAAACTGCAAAAATTATCTTCCAGCCGGTATATGCCATAACGGATAACGCCAGTGTTATCCTTAATATGCGGCATACACAACTTGTTTTGGTCCTGTACGGTTCGAACGCCATTGTTCTTAATTGAGTACTTATTTATTTTTATTATTTATATCATAGATTGTATACAAGTTCAATTAAAAAAAGTCTGACAAGGATTGCAGAATGTATACAATGTGCTTTTGTAAATTTGATGTAATTCTGATAACCATTTCATCGCATTTTTCTTGAAAAACCCCTTTACAAGCCTCCGGAATTGGTCTATAATGACATCACAACTTGAGAGAAACGCGGAAACAACATTCCGCAATTGAAGATAGCAATGGTGCTGTTGAGAGTGTTTTCGCACTTTTAATAGCGCCTTTTTTTATTATCTTTCTTCTTAAGTTTAAAAAGTTAATTATGGTATCTTTCTTCCACGGGCAGTTGCATCTATTTTATCGACGACAAATGCTTCCTTAAACTAACTGTTTATAAGTTCCTCAGGATACCTTAATTAATAAGCGGAGAAACTCCTCAATTTCTCCGCTCCTTATGGAATGATAACCGCGCAGGGGAATCTCCCTTTCCTCTGTCCGGTTCATCTTTCCCTTTACATTATAATCGACCCCATGTATCATTATCATACGTAGAAAAAATAAAATCATATTATCTATATTTAGGAGGCTGTTATGTCTGAAGAGTTAGAAGTAAAAGATTGTAAAAATGATGTTATCGATCTTTTCGGTTCAAAAGTGTTTAATATTACGGTAATGCGTAAGCGTCTGCCAAAGCACATTTACAAATCCATGATGAGTACCATTAAAGAGGATACACCGCTGGATGAAAATGTGGCGGAGGTGGTTGCCAACGCCATGAAGGACTGGGCCTTGGAACAGGGCGCTACCCACTTCACCCACTGGTTCCAGCCTATGACCGGTATCACCGCTGAAAAACACGACGCTTTTATCAGCCCGACTGAAGAGGGCAAGGTCATCATGGAATTCTCCGGCAAAGAGCTGATCAAGGGTGAACCAGATGCTTCCTCTTTCCCTTCAGGCGGCCTTCGCGCGACCTTTGAAGCAAGAGGCTATACCGCGTGGGACCCAACCTCCTTTGCTTTTGTAAAAGGAACCACCCTATATATTCCAACCACCTTTATTTCCTACTCCGGTGAGATTCTGGATAAGAAAACACCGCTTTTAAGATCCATGAAGGTCATCAGTGACGAAGCCATCCGTATTCTCAGACTCTTTGGTAAGACGGATGTTAAAAAGGTTACGACCACTGTCGGCGCTGAGCAGGAATATTTCCTGATCGAAAGAGATATGTACAAGAAGCGCAAGGACTTAATCCTCACTGGCAGAACCCTGTTCGGCTCAAAAGCGCCGAAAGGCCAGGAAAAGGAAGACCACTACTTCGGCCGTATCCGCGGACGTGTCTGCCACTTTATGCGCGATGTTGACCGTGAATTATGGGAGCTCGGTATTCCCTCAAAAACCCGACACAATGAGGTTGCCCCGGCACAGCATGAGCTGGCTCCGGTTTTCTCAACCTCAAACCTGGCTACAGACAATAACCAGCTGATCATGGAAACCCTGCAGCGGGTAGCCTTCAGACACGACCTGCAGTGTCTGCTTCATGAAAAACCCTTTGCCGGCGTCAACGGCTCCGGTAAACATAATAACTGGGCCTTAAGTACCGACACTGGAGAAAATCTGCTGAATCCTGGTAAAACACCCTCCGAAAACCTGCAGTTTTTAACCTTCCTGGTCGCAGTTATCGAAGCGGTCGACCGTTATCCTGAATTACTGCGCTGTACGGTTGCCAGCGCCGGCAACGACCACCGCCTCGGTGCAAATGAAGCCCCGCCAGCCATTGTATCCATCTTCCTGGGCGACCAGCTGACACCAGCGCTCAAGTCACTCGAAACCGGCAAGCCGGTAGAAGAAGCCAAGGATCTGGTTATGGATCTGGGCGTAGACGCAGTGCCAAACTTCATCGTCGACGCAACCGACCGTAACCGTACCTCACCCTTTGCCTTTACCGGTAATAAATTTGAATTCAGAATGCTGGGCTCAAACCAGTCCATCGCCGGCCCGAACATCGCGCTCAACACCATGGTGGCCGAAGTTCTCAGTGAATTTGCTGATAAACTGGAAGCTGCGGACGATTTTGAAACCGCACTGATTGACCTGCTAAGAGCATCCCTTAAGGAACATAAGCGTGTTGTCTTCAACGGCAACAACTATTCTGAGGAGTGGGTAGAAGAAGCAGCGCGCCGTGGCTTACCAAACCTAAAGGCTACCCCGGACGCATTCGCAACCTACTGTGAACCGAAAAATGTTGAACTGTTTGACAAACACGGCATCTACACCCACGGCGAGCTGGACGCCCGTCAGGAAATCCATTTTGAAGATTACAGCAAAACCATCAACATTGAAGCGCTGACCATGCTGAGCATGGCGAAACGCGAGATTCTTCCAGCAGTTCTGGACTACACCAAAGAACTGACAGGTATTTTAAGCCAGAAAAAAGCGCTCGGTGACTTTATCGACGCCACCGCCGAGGAGACTATGCTTGAAAGCATTTCCAAATTATCCGGCTCTCTGGTTAAAAAAGTGGAAATTCTCGACAAAACAGTCATTGAAGCTCAAGGTATTGAAGACGTTCAGAAACAGGCACGCTTCTATCAGAGCAAGGTTCTTGAAGCCATGGAAAGCCTTCGTGTAACCGCAGACGAGCTGGAAACCATGGTCGGTGAAAAATACTGGCCATATCCAATTTATGAAGACCTGCTCTTCTATGTATAATAACCATTTTATGATATAAGCATTTCTTAATCGGCTCAAAGAGGAGTCCGTTATTCTGGAAAACTATCCAGAGACGGCCTCCTCTTTTTTATTATAAAATCTATAAGGAGGTTCTTATGAAAAAATTAGAGATTGTTATCAAACCGGATATGCTGGAAGATTTAAAAGACCTTTTGAACACCTGCGACGTCCAGGGAATGATGATTACCAACATCATGGGCTATGGCAACCAGAAAGGCTTTAAAAAATCCTACCGCGGCACATCCTATACTGTAAACTTTCTGCCAAAAATCAAGGTTGAAACCATCACCGACGATGAAACCGCCGATATTATCATCAAGCTGGTAACCGACCGTCTTACAACCGATGAAATCGGCGGCGGCAAAATATTTGTTTACGACGTCGCTGACGTTATCCGTATCCGTACCGGTGAAACCGGATCAAATGCGCTCTGACGCCAGACCGCTGCAATCTTACATTTTCCTATTTACAGTAAAAAATCACATTTAAAACGCACTTATAACAATTTAATATTCAAGCAATTATTTATCAACGGGGATAGATTTTGATTTTTACACATGCTATAAAAATCAAAACCGATCCCTTATTTTTTTATTCAGAAAGAGGTATTATTATGGAAATGCAACAATTAGCAGATATTGTATGGGTTTTCCTTGCCGCATGTCTTGTAATGTTCATGCAGCCAGGCTTTGCCATGGTGGAAACCGGCTTTACCCGTGCTAAAAATGCTGGTAATATTATCATGAAAAATTTCGTCGATTTTATGATCGGTTCTGTCTTGTTTCTTTGTGTCGGCTTCGCCGTAATGTTTGGCGGCGAGGGTGCTTTGATTGGCACCTCTGGTTTTTTCAACCCGACCGCCCTCTCCCTGTCACAGTTTGACGCGGTAACACCCGAACTTTTCATTTTTTTCCAGACCGTCTTCTGTGCCACTGCTGCCACCATCGTATCCGGCGCGGTTGCCGGCAGGACAAAGTTCACTGCTTACTGCATCTGCTCAGCCTTTGTCAGTCTGGTTATTTATCCAATCTCAGGCCACTGGATCTGGGGCGGCGGCTGGTTAGCTCAGATGGGCTTTATCGACTTTGCCGGTTCTACCGCGGTTCACTCCGTGGGCGGCTGGGTTGGCCTGATGGGCGCCATCATGGTCGGCCCGCGTATCGGTAAATATAATAAGGATGGCTCCGCAAACGCGATTCCAGGGCATTCCCTTACCTTAGGCGCTCTGGGTGTGTTTATCCTTTGGTTTGCATGGTTTGGTTTTAACTGCGGCTCGACTCTGGCGGTTAACGGTGATATTGGTCATATTGCCATGACCACCAATCTGGCTGCCTGTGTGGGCGGCCTGACTGTTATGTTCTTTACCTGGATCCGCTACGGCAAGCCCGATGTTTCCATGACCCTTAATGGTGTGCTGGCCGGACTGGTGGGCATCACCGCCGGCTGTCAGGTCATTACCTTATGGGGCTCGCTCCTTGTCGGTCTGGTCTGTGGGATCACGGTCGCTCTCCTGGTACCTTTTATTGACGCCAAGCTTAAAATTGACGATCCTGTCGGTGCGATCAGTGTCCACGGGGGCTGCGGTGTCATGGGTACAATGCTGGTTGGGCTTCTGGCCAACTACGCGCCCGGCACCGAGGATGCCGTCACCGGGCTGCTCTATGGCGGCGGCGCATCCCTGCTGGGCGTACAGCTTCTGGGAATCATCGCCGTGGCCGCCTGGTCTCTGGTTACCTCTGGCGTGATGTTTTTCATCATTAAGAAATTCCACGGTCTCCGGGTACCGCGTGTGGTCGAAATTGAAGGTCTTGACGTTCACGAGCATGGATGCGAAGCCTATGCGGACTTCGTAAGCAGAATCCAATAAGCGTGAGCCCTTCTGAAAAGCCACCATAAATTTGCTCTCCTTCAACAAGCTTCTCTGCCTTCAGTCAGGAGGCTTGTTTTTTTATATGACAGGGCATATAATAAGGCTAACCCACACCCAGATATAAAGGAGTTTTTTATGAACATCATACTCGCCTCGGCGTCTCCACGGCGCAGGGAGCTCATGACAATGGCCGGAATTCCCTTTGAGGCCCGTCCAGTGAACGCCGACGAAACCATTACCTGTTGTACGCCGCCTGAGGGCGCTGTCATGATGCTGGCCTCCAGAAAGGCCCAGCTGGCCGCCGAACAGTTCCCCGACGCCCTGATCATCGGCGCTGACACCATTGTGGCCGCTGGTAAACGTATCTACGGCAAACCTGCCAGCGAATCAGAAGCCTTTGAGATACTCTCCGCCCTTTCCGGCAAAACGCATCAGGTGTTTACGGGCGTCTGTATTTACACCAAATCCGGCGCGCGCAATGCCTTCTGCACACGTACCGACGTCACCTTTTTTCCCCTGTCAGAGAGCGAAATCCGGACATATATTGCCACTGGAGAACCCATGGACAAAGCCGGCGCTTACGGTATTCAGGGAAAAGGCGCACTGCTTGTAGAAAAGATCGCCGGTGATTATTACAACGTAGTTGGCCTGCCCATCAGCCGCCTGGTGCGGGAGCTCAACAGCTTTGAGGCGCAGATAAAATAAGGCGTTTCACTCACCGTTAAAAAGCGAGGCAAGGACAATGCTTGCCATAACCAGAGCCGCCCCAAAACCGCCGCTGAGTGTAAGACGTTCACCCAGTAAAAAGAATGAAAAGAAGGCGGTAAAAATGGGTTCTGAGCAAAGGGCCAGCGATACAAAAACAGCGGACAAATGCTTGAGCGCAACGTTTTGAAGCAGATAGGCTATCACGGTGCAGCCAAGAGCCAGATACACCACCGCAAACCATCCGGCAGGGCCGACCTGCCCCAGCATTTGTCCATCCTCCAGAAGAAAGGCAAAAAAGAAACAGATCGCCGCCGCCACACCGGCCTGAATGGTTGATAAAACCTCTGGTCCAATATTGGTCACATGCTTTGAGCTGTAGGTAATATTGGCCGCATAGGAAACAGAACTGAGCAACGCCAGTACTTCACCCACTCCAAAGCTGAAGCTCCCCTGGCTTCCACATAAAAAATACAGGCCCAGCACGACCAGTCCGACAAACAGAAGCGTGCGTTTTCTGAATTTTTTACCCAGGACAACAAAAGACATAAACGGAGTGAAAATGACCGCCAGGGCCATCAAAAAACCCGCGATGGTCGCACTGCTGTACATGAGCGCCAGCGTTGAAAAAATAAAGGCTGCGGCATTAAAAATACTGATAACTACCGCGTCCTTAACATTATTTTTATTGATCTGTGCTTTGATCTTTTTGTAAAAAAGGCCGTAAAACACTATGAAAGCCAGCAAAAAACGCAGCGCAAGACAATAAAAGGGGCTGATGGTTTCCAACCCTATTTTAGCGACCGGATTCCCAAGTCCCCAGAACATACACTGCAAAATAATAAAGCTTCCGTATATAAAATTTTTCGAGTTTCTCATCAATACACCATTTTCCGCCTTGCCTTTTTCATTTTAGGTAAGTACTACCCAGTCTAAGCCTTTCGGGACAATTCGTCAAGCAATTCTTCAAAATAAAAAACCAGCTAGGATCGTGGTGATCAAAGCTGGCTTTTATTTTTTAATAAAGAGACTTAACTGACAGTAGCGTCCTCCGCTTCTAAAACCACGGCAGTGGGCTGCGGAGCCACTTCTGACTCATCACTGCTCGGTGTCTGATCCGGAATTGGATCAGGCTCAGGTTCAGGCTCCGGTACTGGCGCTGGCTCCGGTGTTGGCTCAGGCTCGGGTACTGGCTCCGGTGCAGGTTCAGGCGTCGGTGCAGGTGTCGGTTCGGGCTCGGGTACTGGCGTTACCACCGGTGTTTCTGGTGCTTCCGGTGTTACGCTTTGTTCAGGAGCGGCAGTGACTTCCTGTACTGGCGCAGCGGTTTCTGTGCTCTGGGAAGCCGAAGATGGTTCTTCTTTACGGTTTTCGGGCTGTTCCAGAGACTGTGTGATCATCGGCAGCGGTGGCTGGGACATCTGGAACGGGCTGGCGTTAGGGTCCATATTGATGGCGTTGCCTTCTGCCTTGCGTTCGATTGGATGGTTCAACACATTAATTTTTCCAGTTGCCACGCTACCAGTAATGTTGGCAGGTGAATTGACATACATGGTATTAATGCTGCCGTCTCCTCCAAGGGTCATCTGTGCCTCGGAGGCAAAATTATCAATAACAGCGCCGTTGGCCAGGGTAACACTGCTTCCCTTTGCGCTGCCAGTCAGCAGCATGGTCTGGATATTTGCGCCCACTGTGGCATCAACCCTGGCGTTCAAATCGAGGGTTTCTACCGGGGCGTTAATGTTCAGCCGGCAGCCTGCGGCTCCTGGACTGACCACGACCTTTTTCATACTGCTGTTAATGGTAACCTCTGTCTGCTGTCCGTCAATGACCATCTGGTCAACGCCGGCATCCGGTGTAATGGTGAGATTACTGCCGCCGGCCACCTGTGAAACCTTAACGTCAGGTATTTTGCCGCCGATCTCAGCTGCTGCCGGACTGCTGACACAAAAGCTGTTACCCTGAGATGCTTTGTCAATCGTCACAATGGTGCCGGTTTTATTGACGATAAGATCCTGGAAACTGGTGTTTTCCAGATGGACGGTTTTGCTGTCCGCATCGGGAATAACGAAAATGTCTCCGTCCACCTGAGTATTGCGGACATAAATATCACCTTCCGCACTTCCCTCCCTAATGGTCATATCGCCCTGAATCTTCTCATTGCTGGTCAGGGTCACAGACCCATCAGCGGCAACGACCGGTTCATTGGTATCATTGGCGCTAACATACTGCACGCAGCCAAAGACAAACAAAGCAATGACAGACATGACAGCAACAGTGGTTGCCATGGACTTTTTCTTCAAAATCGCATTCCCCCTTTTATAGAATTCAATTAACTTTATTGTACCCTAAAACGAGTGAAAGTCACAGCCGATTTCAGTAATAATGAAACTCTTTTGGTAAAATTAAGAAACCCGGCAGCCCATGCTGGCTGCCGGGTCAAAAATCTCTTATAGTCCCCAAAAGAGATCCCGTTCAATGTTTATTTTTTGATTTCTTTGAAGGCTTCTGTCTGAGCTGTAATGCCTTTTTCCGCCGCGAAACGTTCGATGCTGGAAGCGCCGAAGAATCCGTCGATACCGTCGATACGATCAAGAACGTATTTTGCATCTTCCGGTTCTGCAATCGGACCGCCGTGGCAGATAACCATGATATCCGGATTGACCTCGCGGCCGGCTTCCATGATATCACGTACTTTTACAACACAGTCATCCAAAGTTAGCGCGGTTTTTGCGCCAATGGTTCCCTTGGTGGTCAGGCCCATGTGAGCGACTAAAATATCTGCGCCGGCTTCTGCCATCTTGCGCGCCTGATCCGGGTCAAAAACATAAGGTGTGGTTAAAAGCTCAAGCTCGTGCGCTTTGCGGATCATTTCAACTTCCAGATCATAGCCCATATCTGTTTCTTCCAGATTTTGTCTGAAAACGCCGTCGATCAGACCAACGGTCGGAAAATTCTGAACACCACTGAAGCCCATGTCTTTTAACTCTTTTAAGAAAACATCCATAACGCGGAAAGGGTCTGTGCCGCAGACGCCTGCGAGTACGGGTGTATCCTTGACAACGGGCAGTACCTCGGATGCCATTTCAACAACGATCTGGTTTGCATCTCCATAGGAAAGTAAGCCCGCCAAAGAGCCGCGGCCAGCCATTCTGTAACGGCCAGAATTATAGATAATCAGCATGTCTGCGCCGCCGCGTTCGCTGCTTTTAGCGGTGATGCCCGTACCTGCGCCGACCCCTACTAAAATATCGCCTTTTGCTCTCTGTTCCTTGTACATTTTAACGATTTCCGCTCTTGTCTGTTGATTCATGATGGTTCTCCTTTAAATATTATTTATTTGGCAGCCTGCATTAAATCGATTAATTTCTGAGCTGCCGCTTCCGCAAATTCCTTATCATTGACGTGCAGGTCAAATTCTTCCAGATCTACCACATCACGGTTAACCTCGCTGCGAATGGTGTCAAAGAGCACTTTATCCTCTTCTGGTCCATAGAAGGGTTCACCCTCAGCGTCAATACCTGATACGCCCTTAAGCGGCAGCATAATGGTTGCCGGCCCTTTGGCAGCGCTCAGCTTTTCAGCAATCACATGGCCGATTTCTTTATTTTCTAAGGCGGTCGTCCGCATAAGGGTAATCATCGGATTGTGCTTGTACAGATTGCGTCCCTTGAATTTTTCAGGAACCGATTCCATTGGTCCAAAGTTAACCATATCCACTGCGCCGACTGAAACCACCTGTGGAATGCCCATTTTACCGGCTGCTTCCAGACGGTGCGGTCCCGCGGCCAAAATGCCGCCAACCAGCTCGTCGGCCCATTCCGTTGTTGTAATGTCCAGGACGCCCTCGATAAAGCCGCCATCCACCAACGCTTCCATCGACTGTCCGCCCGTACCGGTCGCGTGGAAAATCAGTACTTCGTAGCCTCTTGCCTCCAGGTATTCCTGGGCTGCTGTGAGGCAAGGGGTGGTAACGCCAAACATCGTGGCTGCCACCAGTGGTTTTTTCTCGATCACATGCGTATCTTCAAATTTTACCATTCCTGCAATGGCAAACGCCGCGTTGGCAAAAATTTTGGTGGAGATGGAGTTTAAGCCCGCCACATCCACAACAGACGGCATCATGACAATATCGCTGGTGCCGACATAATTGGATACATCGCCGGAGGCCATGGTTGATACCATTACCTTGGGAACGCCGATGGGCAGCTTACGCATCCCCGGTGTTACCAGAGAGGTGCCGCCGCTTCCGCCAAAGGAAATGATTCCGTCAAACTTACCTTCCTGGTAGAGTTTCGGAATAAGTATTTCCATTCCCTTTGATAAAATCTCTGTCGCATAAGCACGGTCGCCCTTCGCTGCAATTTCCTTTATGTCTGCCCCCGCCGCTCTCGCGACTTCCTCGTTGGAAACATCTGCTTCAAATACCGGTTCAAAAACCCCAGTGTTAATGGTCAGCGTGTTCAGTCCAAGGCTTTCGATCAAATCCTTGACATACGCATACTCATGACCCTTAGAATCAAATGTTCCTGCAATTGCGATTGTCTTCAAATGCATTTACCCCCTGTAAAAGATTCCAGATGATTTTCAGACAGCCGTTGTCTCCCAATAACGGGCATCTGTATTATCCGGTGTACTTATATGATACTGCCAATCCTTTACAAAGTACATGTGCTTATGTCTTTCCGATTTGTGTTTATGTCTGATGTTTAACCGTTTTCGGTGAAACTCCCATGTATTTCTTGAACATTTTGCTGAAATGGGCTACATCTTGATAGCCAACCAGTTCCGCTGCTTCAGAAACCCTTAAGTTTTCCTCCTTCAACAGCTTAGCAGCTTTATGAATTCTAAAGTTGACCAGATACTCTGGAAAGCTGCACCCCACCTCTTTTTTAAACAGTGAACTCAGATGGCTCCTGGACACATGGCAGACCTTTGCCAGATCCAAAAAAGAAATTTCATTCATATAATTTTCCTTGACATATTCCTTTACGAAGCCCGTATAATCATAATATTTGGTGATACCGTTAAGCATTTTAGACATCAGGTCACCCTCGTCGACATCATCGGTCGTCTTAAAGGCCTTGGTAATGTTCATGAGCGACTTTTCTGTGGGAATCCGGTCAAAGGCCGAACCACCGATATAGCCGTGAGCACTGGTATTTTGGTACATATACTGTACATCCACCGGCGTTTTAACCGGCCCCCCATAAAGCATCTTGATAACCTCGGGGCGCCGCTGGTCACAAAGCGCATAAATCGCCTCAATACGATCCTTACTGGCCACCAGGGACAGTGCTTTGGCTGCCCCCAGCATACCGCCCTGGGTAAGGCCAAGATGGACACAAAGGATATCCGTCCCGGCATCCAGCATGGCAGCCGCCTGCCTTTCATCAAATACAAAGGCAACTGTCACCATTTTCCGTTCATGGGCCATGCGAAAGATCTCTACCTCCTGCTCAAAGGCGCTGCCATTTTCCTCCAGCGCCTCCCTGAATTTGCCGTCAATGAGGCCAATGGTTGGATAATTGTTAATGCCGATGAAACCACTTTGCTGTATTTTATCCAGATAAGCCGGCATATTCCTTGTAGGATCTGTGGCATTGAGACCAAAGACCACTGGAAAATCGCCTACCAGCGGGATAAGTTCCCGCACCCCAAACTCATAAACCATATCATTGCTGTTGGCATAAGGTAAAAGTCCGCCGAGAGATCCGCGCCCCATTCCACGAAAAATACCGGAGTTTAGTGCCAGAAGAAAATCAGCGCCGCCCTGAATGGCATACTTCGCCGTCAGTCCTGTCCCAGACGCCACTGCAATCAAATGGTTTTTTGCCTCAATTTCCTCTCTCAACCTCTCCAGAAAAGCTTCCCTCGAAAGCATGCACTTCCCTCCTTATCTTTTTAACCATTATCTAACAAGATGCTTAAAATCAACCTGAGCCGCTGCCTCCGGTTATTAAAAAGCTGATCCGCAACATCTGGCATAACAACATTGAAAATCTAAAAAACTGAAAAGTATTAGACCTGTTAAAATATCAAAATATCAATATTAAAGGCATCTTATGTTAAACTTCAACTTATCAGAGAATGGATATGTTAATTGGACTGCTTAATTTAAATACATCTCATGTTAACCTTCAACCCAATATTGACGGAACCGCTCGTTTGATAACTCCATTTAAATACATCTCATGTTAACCTTCAACCACGACGTTATAACCATTCTGCCCGGACAAGCGCGATTTAAATACATCTCATGTTAACCTTCAACTCCACCATCAAGAAAAAGTTTGAACGTGCCCATTTTTTTAAATACATCTCATGTTAACCTTCAACAAGGAGTGTCTAATAAATATAATGGGGTATTAATAGATTTTAAATACATCTCATGTTAACCTTCAACAAACAGAGCGCACCAACAAGAAAAACATTGAATCGCTTTTAAATACATCTCATGTTAACCTTCAACGCATTAAAAGAACGAAAGTTCTATATGTAAATAATTTTTAAATACATCTCATGTTAACCTTCAACCGGCGCTGAAAGTGGACAGCAGGCCGCAGCGCAGAATTTTAAATACATCTCATGTTAACCTTCAACTTCGGGTCAGCTCTACATCACCGATTTTTTTAATGGATTTTAAATACATCTCATGTTAACCTTCAACATCAAGCAAACCAACGCCAGCCCTTGTCAATCCGTTTTAAATACATCTCATGTTAACCTTCAACGGCAACAGCAATCGGCAGGCCATGAAGTTCTGGATTTTAAATACATCTCATGTTAACCTTCAACATTGGCTTAATCCAATTCGTTGAGCAAATTCAGTTTTTTAAATACATCTCATGTTAACCTTCAACTATGCTGCCTGGTGATCTGGTGGTAGACCTGGACCTTTTAAATACATCTCATGTTAACCTTCAACTCTCTCACACCATCAATTAAATCTCGCGTATGGCTCTTTTAAATACATCTCATGTTAACCTTCAACATCCGAACTTGAAATATCCGTGGGGGACAGCCGTGTTTTAAATACATCTCATGTTAACCTTCAACGACAGTAAGGACAGCGTCCGGTATATGGAAGCCTATTTTAAATACATCTCATGTTAACCTTCAACGATAGCAAACAAGCCATCCTTCCTCTATTTATATTCTCTGAGGCCTTTGCTTTCAAGCCATTTCATAATAAATTTACCAACCGCACGAACTTTTGTCAGCTTTCCTCTCAAACAGCGCTCAAACGATTTATTTTAAAAGGCTTTTGGCCCTCTAAATTTTTTCGCGGCTGGTAAAACCGAATTACAGGAAGAGGTCTTCTGAAGATTCGCAAATACCCATGACTTCTTCTCCAAAGACATTTCCGTTCAGCAATTTTACAATACAGACGAAATCTTCATCTTCGATAATGATTTTTTTCAATTCGTTTTTCAGGGCAATTAATTTTGATGGGGTTATGTCTCCTCTAAATACGGATTTCTGATAATGCACGAGATATTTCTTGCAAATTTTAAAAACCTTGGCCACACGCTTTTCATTGACATCGTAAAATACAAAAGCATAGTTGTAATTAAAATTTTTATTTGTACTCATTGCTTTTCTCCCATATTAAAAGGAACAAAGGATTTTTCTTCAAGAATATCTTTGATCAGCTTATAGCAATCCAGCTTTAACGCGGTACGATAGCTTGTCTTTCGTTTGAGTTTTGGGTGTTCAAACACACTGTCCAGACGGGCTTCAAAGGCTGTAATAAAAATTTTCCGGCCTTCCTCATTCAAAATACAATAATTCAGTTTTTTCTCAAAATGCTTATCCACCTGCAGTTTTCGGTTATTAACCGCATCAAAAATCGTTTTAAAAACAATGGCCGGTTTGAAAACCTCGCATAAATCCAGACTCAGGGAAAACCGCCCCTCTGAAGGCTCATGGAGAAAACTGATCCGCTGGTCAAGATGGGTCTGATAAATAACCGACACTGTTTTGCTGTACAGCAGACTGTTTCCAAAAGAGATCAGCGCGTTGATCGGATTATCCGGCGGCCGCTTGACCCGTTTATTCATAATAAAATCTTCCGGCAGAAAATACTGAAAGCTGCTGTAAAACCGCTGCCACGCTTCACCCTCAGCCTGTAAAATCTGCCTGATATCTTCTGCTTTTTCGAGCTTGTCGGGCAGGTCATGTCTGATCCAGTCAATGGTGGACTTAACGTCCTTTTTATCATGCTTGTAATAATGATACAGCAGCGCATCGAGATTTTTTCCAATACCACTCACAATGGCTTTCGCAATACCCAGGCGCCGACTTTCAAAAGCCTTTACCTGCGCGATGAGCAGCCGTCCGCTGACCAGATGCTCTTTAGGATAAAAGGTGCCACTGTAACCGCCATAATAGTTAAAAAAATGGACGATGATCTCATTCTTTGCCAGAAAATCCAATAGCTTGGTGTTCAGTGATATTTCGGACATACAATAAATCTCACTAACCTGCTCAACTGGAATATACTTGTTACGGCCTCCCACCCGAAAACACAGCGAGTTATCCTTACGGTTCAGCTCACCCATGGAGGTTAAATACTTCGTTGTTCCCATTCCATCTTCTCCTATAAAACACAGTAGTCAAAATACGCGCACGAGCGACATTTTTTATCCGTCTCCCGCTCAGGCGGGAAAGGTTTTTTCAGAAGTGTTTCAATGGCGCAGACCACTTCTTCCAATTCTTTTTCACGCGCCTCGGTTAAGTCCTCATAATAGATTTTCCGCTCAGACTTTTTCTTTTCTATAAATTCGATTTTCCCTCTGCGCTCGATTCCCTTATCCTTCAGAATCTTTAAATAAAACAACACCTGCCATTTGACGGCTTCATAATCAGCGTCCGATTTTTTAATCTCAACCAGATAATCCTTTGTGATCTTATCCAGTCGGATATTTTCAATGCCGATTTCTGTCGACTCATTTTCCTCTGCTCTTATCTCGTGAAGGGCTTTTCCAATTTTTACATTTTCACTGTTACTTTCCAGATTGATCCGGTTTCCATGCAGCCAGCACTGCCGCTTGCAATGAAAATAATAATTGACCAGGGTTCCGTTTACCTTCATCTTCTTTTCCTCATAAAAAGTCGCTTTCACGCTTTAATTTTTCACGGCTGAATTTTCCGTTTTCAAAGAACCGCGCACCATCCTCAAAATAGTACAGCTCACCCAGAAGCTCGTCAGGGCACAGCGCACAGCTGTCAGCAAAGCTTTTGTCAATCTCATAGATAAAGTAGTCCATCTTTGCCTGCACTTCTGATAAACGGACGCGTTTTTCAGCATAAGACATTCCCGCATCCTGCAGTAATACCTCATAGTCTTTCCATACCTCGTTTCCGATAAGGACTTCGCCGTCTTCTCCAGTGACCACCGTATTCAAAAACAGCGCTACCTTCCTCTGGTTATCGTCGATCAGGCGCATTCTTTCCTGCACCTTTGGAAAATTGAAGGTCCACATGTGCCTGTCCCGGAAAGCCTCTAAATTTAAGTCATTTTCTTTCCGGCTCTGTGCCTCAAGGCCTTCTAACACAAGATCATAAAACCCTGTAAATTCTTTATTGATCAAAATTTCCTGCATGGCCTTGTTGGCGCGGGTCAGCCTCAGTTTATCTGTTTTCCGGATATCTTTCTGATAAATCATATCCGGCGAATCCAGATTGTAAAAATACACAACGGCGCCTTTTTTCCGGCAGGAACGGTTGATTCTTCCAAGAAACTGTTCCTCCGCATCCAGAATAGAGGTGTCTTTAAAACCAACATCCATATCGATATCAACCCCTGCCTCAATGACCTGAGTGGCAACCAGTATGATATTTTCCGTTGTCCTCACCTGGTTGATAATCCGTTTCCGCTCTGCCTTATGGTCATCCCCTGTCATCAGCTCAACGGACACCAGATCATTCGCCACAGCTTCCTTTAAACGGTTATAAAACTCAATGGCTGAAGCCTTTTTGATAAACTCGACCACCATTTTGTTTTCAGCATCCGGATTTTTTCTGAGGGTGTTTGAAACCTCAAGCACTTTTTGAAGCAGTGCCTCAAAGGTTTCTTTCGGTTCCAGCTCCAGCATGGAGAAATCCAGCTCTACTCTGTTTTTAAACAGGGGATTCTGAAAATAAATTTCTCTGTTTTTTACAAGATAAGCCACTTTTTCATTTTCAACGCTGAGCCGGTTCAGATCTGGCAGCGTTGCGGACATAATAATCACCTTGAAATTCAGAATACGCGCATAGGCTTTCAGAAAAATAATGATTTCCTTCCAAATCTGGTTTCTATAGCTCTGTATTTCATCGAGAATAATAACGGAATTGGCTAAGTGCGCCAATGGAAATACCGCTTCCCGGTCTGTACCGAAAATTCCCTCAAAAAGCTTAACATGGGTGGTTAATACAATGGGATAGTGCATGAACTGCCGGGCCAAAAGAGACTTTTCATAATCAATTTTGGTCTGGCTGGTATAATCCCATTCGCCTTCTTCGGTAGGTTCTCCATATTTCTTGATCGGCGTAATGCTGTTAATGACACCAATTTTTTCGCTGAGCGCTTTGCCAAAGCATTCTTCCAGAGCATCACGTGTCTGCTCCACCAGGGTGTTAAAAGGAAAAACATAGAAAATCCGGTTGAGCTGTTTATCCTTTTTTATGAGCTGCAAGGCCAGATTGATGGATGTTTTGGTCTTGCCAGAACCGGTGGGCGCCTCCAAAAAAACCACATTCTCCTCTTGGCTTTGCAGCAAATTTTCTTCTGCCTCTAAAAACAACTGGCTTCTTAAAATATTAATATCGCCATCCGGCGCCTGATCCTTTTTAATTTTTCGGATGTTTTTTGTAATGGGGTCTGCGTTAAACGCATCCAGATAGGGCGCAATATCATCCAAGACGCCAAAATCATCAACCGGGACGCCGTTCATGTATTCTGAGGTTGCATAAAAATCGCAGGCGACCAGAATACCATAGAGGAAGCGGGTGTAGATATAAAAGTCAACACACTGCCATGCCTGTTTTTTCTTAATCACCTCAATACTTCCCTCAAAAACAAAATCCAGTTTAACTGGCCACTGGATCGCCTCGAAAACCTTATAAGCGGCGATCTCTTCTTTTTCCTGCCGGAGGCTGTCATCCAGACGTTCCAAAAAATCACTGAAATCATTGAGGCTGCCATGATGCTTTTGAATAATAAAGGTATTCAATAAAAGAAAGATGATTAACACATCAGCGTACGCTCCCCCGATATCGCCCAGTTTTTTAAAATAGTGGTCAAAATAGAGCATGGCAGAAAATCGGGAGTGCCCGCTGTTATTCGACGCTGTCCTTTTAAAGGCTTTATTCCCCATTTTGTCAACCTGAAAATTCGGATTGATTTTTCCCATATCGTGCATATAAATGGTATTGATGATCATTTCACGCCAGAGCCTTGTTTCTTTTTCCGGCCATCCTTTTAAAAAGGTGTTTTCAAAACATAAAAATGTCGGCTCCAGGTGTTTACTGTTGTTGAGCACCGTAAAATAATCTAAAGCCAGGCGCATGTGCTCCTCCAAAAGCTCCGCATCTTTATCCTTATGAATATGTGCGTAAAAGGGCTTATCGCTTTGGATAAGCCCTTCAAAATCAAAAAGTGGTGTATTGTCAAAACAACTGCCTGCATGCTCATACAAAAACATAGCATTTATCCCCCATAGAATAGGCTTCAGCATTATCCGCCAAGGATACTGGCTGATTGGTGAAGGTCATTGGGCAAGTTTCATATTGATTGCAGGCGGGTTCGAGTCCCACCGGCAGCCGTTCTTCGTATTTAAAAGGAGCTTCCCGCAGCTGCAGCCGAGCCATGCCGCCCTCTGCCTGCTGAAGTGTTCCCGCTTTCGACGGAAAAAGACTGCTTATTTTCAAATTTCCACGGTCAGAAACGGGTAATGCCTCTGTAATCTCAACCTGCTCGAGCTGTGCCGAGTGATCATTTTTCCCAAGATAAGGAATGAACGCAAACCGGTAGTTCAGCAATCTTTCTGCCAAGGCTTCTGCATCCTCATCTTCAATAAGAAAAGCAATCTCCCAGCCTGGGTTTTCCAGCCATTGCTCTTTAACAATAAGATTGCCGCCCTCCTCTTTAGACGCATAGCCCACCGAATTGTTAAAGGTCTGTACTTTTTTGGGGACATAGCCCTTTTCATTCAGCGGACAGATGGACACCTTCAGATGCTTCAGCTTTTCATAAAATTCCGGATAGGTTTCTTCTTTGCTCTGTCCGTTATACCCGCGGAAGCCCATAATGGCGCCGAACATTCCCAGTAGGGCGACCTTATGGATACAGCCGTAGGTATAATAGCAGTAAGTATTGACATCCGGCTGTTTGAAAAAGGCGGTCTTCCCCTTTAACAGAAATTTCAGGGCTTTCATTTTAAAGTGCTTCCTTTGTGAAAATATGATAGGCTTTTGCCTTGTCGAGATTTCCCTCAAGAATCGTTGTCAGCGGGTTATAATAAATTTCAATGGATGAAATACGGTCGCCAAAGGCGTTCAACAGCGTATCCAAATTCAAAGTAATGACGTCTTTTTCAAACTCCTCTGTTTTTTCAAATCGGATGAACTGCGCTAAATCCGGCAAATACAGATCCGCTTCCGTTTCCACAAACAGGCCAAACTCGTTTTCGCATCCTGCCTTTGCGTTGGTATTAAAGGCTGTGGCCGCAATTAAGGCCGCTTCCTTAAACTTTTCATAATCGGCTTCGGTATAGCCTTCGGTTACGCCCATATCCACGAAGTCTTTATAGGCTGTTGGGTTGATGGCGAAACCATAAAAATAGTGAGCTTCGTTGCTGACGATTTTTGTGCCGAGGGTGGACTGTTCAGCATCTTCCTTTGTACCATCCCTGAAGGGTGACAATATCTGCTGTTCCTCAACGTTATGTCCGTCATACTTATTAAAACCCTGAGTAATCTGGACCGCTCCGGTGATGGAGGTATTATTGCCGCCCTCCGCAAAGGTCGCACCAAAATTTTTGACATCAATGGCTTTAAAGAGATTGGTTAATACCGCCTTATTATCATTTGTTTTTTTAAGATCCTCTACCTCGAAAATCTGTTCATAGCGTTCCTTTAACGAACGCGGGCGCACTTTAATTCCCTCTTTTTTATCTTCTTCTGCTTTGAAGGATTTGATATAAAGAACCTTTTCGCCCTGTTCATCCCACATTTTTTTCATTGGGTATTTAAAGGCTTTGTCGCTGCCAAAAACCTCGCCGGTTGAGATCGATTTTGGCATACCGCTAAAATCGGCGTTCCAATTTGCCATGATGGATTTAATTCCAAGTATTCCGTAAACACGTTTATTCATTTTCTGCTTCTCCTTCTTTTTTATTTTTCTTTTCATAAACTAAGCTTCTGTCTAAATATCCCGCAATGAGCAGCTGACTGTCAATTTTTTTACTTTCTGGAATATGCAGTAAAAACATCGCGTATAATCTTGAAATTCTTTGGGGATACTTAATGGCATAATTATATTTTTTATAGAGTCTTTCTAAAACAACCTGCAGCTGCTGTGCTGTTCTTGCATTAATAACCGGATTGACAAGGGCTGGCGTTGGTTTGCTTGATTGATTCAGTGAGAGTAAAAACTGAGCGATTTGTCCGGCAGCATAATAATACATTGCATCGTCCTCAATTTTATTTTCGCCCTCACTGTTTATCATTTCACTTAAGCGCTCAAAAATCTTTTCATAGGGTTGTTCCATTCTTTCTCCTCCTTCAAAATAATTCAATATTGACTCCCGCACATTGAACTGTTCAATGGCTTTTGGAATGTGTCTGTTTAAAATCGAATTTTTGATCAATACCAGCGAGCTCTCTGCGAAAAAAGACTCTGCCGCAGTGGACTCTCCTTTAAAAAACCAGTTGAAATAGCCTGTGCGGCACCTTAGCAGCTCTTCCTTTACTTTTGTATCTGTAAGCCGGATATCCTTTGCGTCTGTAAAAAAATTTGTGGTTAAAAACTTTTTGAAAAACACTGAATTGATAAGTTTTTTTACATCTTCAAGTTTTTTAATTTTTTCATATATCAAATCCGTCGCATTCTTTTCCGGAATAGGGATAAACTGTTTTAAGTCAATGGATTCGATTTCAGGTTCATAACCTGTAATCTCATCGAAGTCATGCACTTCAACCTCTTTCCCTTTCTGTATCCGCAAATAATATCCTCTAAAGGATTGTTCAATGGCTTTGTCATTGTCGAGGGCAATTATCCCGTCTTTTTCGTTTAAATAAACATTGCTCTTTCCCAGACATGCCTGATTATATAAATAATCGAAAAATTTCTTTTGAAGCGCCACTTCTTCCGTAGAGATCAGGTAAGGCATGGTATTTTTACGGGTTTTATTTTCGAGATAGGGCTTTTTAGCGTTGAGCCCCATATTATCATTGGGCAATCCAAAAATTTCTTCTTCAACTGCCACATTGTAATCTGTTGTGTTATATACATTTGGGATAACATAACGCCGGCTTTCTCTCCGGTAAACTTCTTCATCCGCCTCAAAATATATTTTCAAATAACTTTTATCGTCTTTTAAATGATTGTCCTCGACAATGGAAAAAATATTTTTTTTAATCCAATCCCTGTGCTTTTCAATCTTTTCCTGCTCAGGCTTTCCGATCTCAGCCTCAACCGCCTCATAAAGCTCCAATCCCTTTTTCTTATACTTCTTTTCCGGTACTTTTAAAAGATCATAATAATCATCAATGATTTCATCTGTCAGTTTAGTTTTTCCATTTTTATCTGGCTTGATGTTGTCCTTCTTCACCCAGAACGCATAATAATTATTGCTGTGAATGACCTTCCTTTTATCAATCGGCTTATTCATATCAATCAGCGTAGAGAGATAATCCTTTTCAATAAAGGTTTCAAAATCCACCGGCGGCTCTTTCTGTTTCGGCAGCTCTTTGATTTCTTTAATCCTTCCATCTTTATCAACCAGAACGTAAGACCCTTCTGCCGGAACATAGGTGTCTAAAATCAGGCTTTCCCCTTTTTCTTCATAAATTTTTTTAAAAACATCAAGACATTCCCTAAGCATTCCATCACCCCTTTCTAAAGGTATTTATAACCGCAGAAGCCGTTTCCTCTCGCGTTGTTTTCCCCCAGCCCGCAGCCCAGCGCCATGTAGGCCAGCTCCTGAGCCATGGGGTTCTGTGCAATCTGCAAAGTAAGCTTGTCTCCCAATAAGGTAATTCCTTTATACGGGCAGGAAATCGGACCTTTGTTGTCAAATTGCAGATGGGTATAAAGATCAAAGTCTTCACTACATTTTTTGCCTGTATAATGATTATATTTTTTGATCAGGTTTTCCTTAAGCCTCCGTTCAAATTCATCAAGTGTGACAATCTCTTTCCAGTAACCGCCATCGAATTTCTGGATGACAGGCGTTAAAGTGTAGACTCGGCCGATGGGAATTTTTTTGATCTTTCTTACGGTCATGGCCAGGGACTTTATCTCTTCAGTATAAGCGTTGATGAGATACTCCTGAAAATAGTTCATCAAGTTTTCATCAATGGTCCGTATCTGTATGGTGTAAATTTTATCCTGCCTGTAGACTCTCCCGCTTTCTACTGGATAAAAACCAGAAAAGCAATAATTTTTATAACTGATCTTTTGATGAAACGCCGCCATCTCTTTATTCTGCACCAGTGCTTTGTCGATCAAAGCGCTTATTTTTTCCTGTACTGCATCAATTGAAATATCCTTGAGTAAAAATACTTTTAATCGTCCTTCGTAAACCTGCATATTTACCACCCCATTCCATAGAATTATAAATCATTTGGATTCTTGCTAATTCCTATTCTATCTAACCACTTTTAGACAAAATTCAACACACATTATTTTTATTTTTCTCCCCTTTAAAATATATTTTTTCTATATTACATATAATACTACCACTTTCTTCAAAAGTCAATATAATAATTAAATAAATTTTTTTACTGAGATTTTATACTTGCATTTACTAAACTAAAAAATCATACATCTCATGTTAATCTTCAAAAATTCAAATAAATTTCTTTACATTTAAATACGTCTAAACGTTAATCTTCAATCTTTTATTCTTAAACCCCAAACAACCTCCGACAATTCTCAAACGTTGTTTCCTGGACCTCTTCCACTGGTATCTCCTTAATTTCCGCGACCTTTTCGGCCACAAAACGAACATAGGCGGGCTCGTTGCGTTTTCCCCGGAAGGGAACCGGGGTGAGGTAGGGGCTGTCGGTTTCAATGAGTAACCGGTCCAGAGGCATGTACCTGACCACATCGGGGGCTTTTCGGGAGTTTTTAAAGGTGAGAGGGCCGCCGATGGAGAGGTAGAGCCCAAAATCAAGCAAAATTTTGGCCATCTCGACACTTCCGCTATAGCTGTGGAATACTCCGCCGACATTGGGATCAAGGCAGGATTTTACCATGTCCATGGAATCGCCGTGGGCGTCACGGTCATGGACAATGATGGGCTTTTTCAGTTCATTTGCCAGGGCGATCTGTTCCTCAAATACTTTTTTCTGCAGATCTCTCGGGGCGCCATCATCATAATAATAATCCAGGCCAATCTCACCAATGGCCAGTACTTTCTCCTGTTCACACCAATCCCTAATCATTTTCGGGTGTTTGTTTTTATCAAAAGACGCGCAGTCGGACGGATGAAATCCTACACCGGCATAAACAATGTCGTAGGTCTGGCTCAGCTCTACGGCACGGGTGCTGGTGCTCTCCTCGGTGCCGGGGTTTAAAATAAAACCGATACCAGCCTCCCGGGCGTTTTCGATAATCGCATCCACTTCATTTTCAAAGCGCTCGTCATCCAAATGCGCGTGACTGTCTGCTAACATTTTTATCACTTCCTTTTGGTTTATTATAATCGAACCATTGCCATTATGAAAGGCCTTAAAAAGATTTATTGTCAAAATTCCAGAAAAATTCAAAAAAGAGAAAAACCCTCGCAACGCATAAGGGGGGACGTTGTCTCGAGGGTTTCTCTATAGGGGAGAGGGGGGGTAATATATGATTTTATTCCGCTGTGAACCTCACTATTCACAGCTCAATAAACAAATCTGCACCGCTTGAAACAGGGGAGTTTCAATTGGTATTTGTTTATTTGTCTATAGTATACAACCTTTTGAAAATAAGTCAATAGTGAAATGCGTTGCACCTTTTCTGTAACAGTTTTCACGATCATGATACTCGTTTTCGCTCTCACTTTGCACCATTGTCCCTTCAGAAAGTTTTAAGCTTTTTGTGCATTCGCTGATGTTTTGTTCTGCCGGTCCACTTCCATCGTAATTCTTTTCTTTCGGACATTGCTCAAAATCTCCGTGAGACCCTGGCTGTCCTCTGCCTGGATCATTTTTTTCATGGTGTCCATGCTCTTTTCAAACTTCTCAATCTGGTCGACCAGCGCTTCCTTGTTACAGATAAACAGCTCTGTCCACATGCCCGCATTGATCATGGCAATACGGGTGAGATCACCGAAGCTGCCGCCCTCATAATCTGTGATGTGGTGGTCCTCCTCACTGTCCACCAGGGCACTGGCGATAACGTGGCACAGCTGTGAGGTGAAGGCGATCTTCTGATCGTGAATTTCCGCAGTGGTTTCCACAATATTCATAAAGCCCAGGTTGCGAATGATCTCCTTGATAAAGGCCAGATTTTCCGGTTGGTTTTGCGGCTGTGGGACCAAAATATAGTTGCGGTTTTTAAAGATAGAATCATCCGCATTGCCAAATCCTTCCTTTTCACTGCCGGCCATGGGGTGGCCCAGAATCAAATCCAGGTCCTCCCGCAGCACGCCTTGCAGGCTGTCGACCAGCAGCTTTTTAACGCCGGTAATATCAGTGATAACAGCGTTCTCTTTGAAGTCCTCCATATATTCCAAAATAAAATCCAGGGCAAGCTGGGGATAGAGACAGATCACCACCAGATCGGATACCTCCAGAATCTGACGGATGCCTTCCGGCTCGCTGACCCCCCAGTCAATAACCTCTTTCCTCAGAGCGTCCTCCAGAACTTCTTCGTTGATATCAAAAGCACAGATCTTATCCGGCCCCTGCTTTCGGATGCCCATGGCCAGGGCGCCGCCCATGAGCCCCAGGCCGATGAAGCTGACGGTTTTTCCCTTTAATGTCTCCATCTTAAAGAACCTTTCCCTCAAACTCTGCGTATTTTTTGAGTGTTGTCATGATTTTATCAAATGCATCCGGTGTGATGGCCTGGTCTCCGTCACACAATGCTTCCTCAGGCTTATTGTGCACTTCAATCATCACACCGTCTGCACCGGCCGCAATGGCAGCCTTAGACATGGATTCCACCATCCAGTTAATGCCTGTGGCGTGGCTTGGATCGATGATTACCGGTAAATGACTCTTTTTCTTGAGCAGCGGAATACAACTAAGGTCAAGGGTATTGCGGGTCGCGTTCTCAAAGGTACGAATGCCGCGTTCACAGAGAATAACCTGCTCGTTGCCGCCTGCCATGATGTATTCAGCCGACATCAGGAATTCCCGCATGGTCGCAGACAGCCCGCGCTTCAGCAGAATCGGTTTGTCGATTTTGCCGAGCTCCTTGAGCATGGTGAAATTCTGCATATTGCGGGCACCGACCTGAATAACGTCTACCTCATCAAAAAGCGGCAGCTGGGACATGTCCATCAGCTCGGTAACAATGGGCAGTCCGGTTTCTTTTTTAGCTAAAAGCAGCAGCTCCAGACCATCTGCGCCCATACCCTGGAAGGAGTAGGGGGAGGTTCTGGGCTTGAAAGCGCCGCCTCTCAAAAATTTTGCACCGGAGGCCTTGACGTCCCTGGCAATTTCAACGATCTGTTCTTCACTCTCCACAGAGCAGGGGCCAGCGATGACCGAAACATGCCCTTCACCAATGAGATTTCCCTGAACATCTATGATGGAATCATCTGGATGGAAGGCCCGGTTGGCTTTTTTGTAGGGCTCCTGCACCCGCATGACCTTTTCAACGATATGATTTGAACGCAGCTTATGGACGTCAATGGTCTGGGTTTCACCGATTAAGCCTAAAATTGTGTGGTCCACCCCCTGAGAGTAATGAATCTTTAAACCCTGGTTTTCAATGGCAGCGGCCAGCTTCTGTACTTCTTCTTCTGGAGTTCCTGGTTTTACGACAACGATCATTTGTATTTCTCCTTAATATTTTATTTGAATTCACAACCCGCACGTGCACTTACAGGCATTTTGGGACAAAAGAAAGGGAGACTCATCGAGTCTCCCTTAATGAACTGATTTTTCTTCAGTAATGGAAAATTTACAATGCCTCTACGACACCGCAAAACGACTCTCAGGTGAACTTAATTTCATGCATGCAAAATAACCAGCACCATAATAATAGCCCTGGCCAAAATAAAAGTATGCATTTAAGTTCATGCTTAAATCCTTCATGACGTTTTTCCTTTACTTGTTTTTTAAGTTGTTTTTCATTATAGACCTGTTTCCGTGAGTTGTCAACGCGTTTTTGTAAAAATATATTACAGGAGAAAAGAAAATACATCTCATGTTAACCTTCAACGTTGACCGGTATTGACGAGGGCGTTAAATCCGGGATATTTAAATACATCTCATGTTAACCTTCAACGTGGACAGCATCACAAACACGGCTCAAGATGTTTAATTTAAATACATCTCATGTTAACCTTCAACTTTTAGAAAAATTGTTAGATTGTTCGCTGCCGATCAGATTTAAATACATCTCATGTTAACCTTCAACGTGGTACAGAGATGATATTACAAAAATCAGAACAAAATTTAAATACATCTCATGTTAACCTTCAACATGGCCTTTTTCATTCCGGAAAAAGCAATCTCGGTATATTTAAATACATCTCATGTTAACCTTCAACGAAAACATCGGGCCGCCTTCGGGCGGCCCACACAAAATTTAAATACATCTCATGTTAACCTTCAACTGCTGGTCTTAACCTGGTTTAACCAGGTCTGCGCCAATTTAAATACATCTCATGTTAACCTTCAACAAATGGCGTGCAGCTCACCCCGCATTTTAATAGTGCATTTAAATACATCTCATGTTAACCTTCAACCGTTCTCGGCGGTTTCCACCGTGATTCCAAGCTGATTTAAATACATCTCATGTTAACCTTCAACCATAGCAATCAAACCAATCTTAAATCAACAGATCTCCTATATCCCTTTTGTTTTAGCCGTTTTTTATCATTTTTACCAGGCAGTTGGCTGGTATCGCTTTTTCATCTCGATTTCATTCCAAAGCCTTTACTTATGGTTCTTCTTGCCCAACTGTCTTAAAAGACGCCTGGTAAATTCTTAAATGTTTCTCATAATAAAATTATACGCGCAAAACCCTTTGAGGGCAACTCTTTAGGGGACTTTTTCTAAAATGGTTTTTTTGTGGTACATCAAAAATTGAAGATAACGCTTGCAAAAAGAAAAAAATGCCGTTATAATAAAGACCAAGTTAATATTGTATGAATGATATGGTGCCCCGTAAGGGGAGAATAGGGAATCAGGTGTAAATCCTGAGCGAACCCATCACTGTAAGCGGTAGTGACCGGCAAGTGCCACTGAAAGGGAAGGCGTCGGTTCGTGTTGATCCGTAAGTCAGGAGACCTGCCTATGATTCTTAACGCGTATGAACGATGGTAAAGTTCATAGCTGGTAAAGCAGCTATGGATTTTACCATTTTTTAATTTCCAGCTGCTTTTACGACAAGTTCATTTTTGTTTTAGGAGGATTGAAAAACCATGACTTTGTTGGAAAAAGCAAAACGCGGTGAAATCACCGCAGAAATGCAGTACGTTGCGCAAAAAGAAGGGGTTGCCCCTGAATTTATCTGTGAAGGCGTCGCTAATGGCGATATTGTCATTCTGCACAGCTCCAGGGAGAACATCCAGCCGGTGGCTGTTGGTAAAGGCCTGTTTACAAAGGTCAGCGCCAGTGTGGGAATGTACGAGGAGACTGATACCATTGACGGTGAACTGTCAAAAATCGACGCGGCTGTCAAGGCCCACGCCGATACCATTATGGATCTTTCTGTCCGCGGGCCAATTGAAGAAATGCGCGAAAAAGTGCTGTCCACGGTTGACCGTCCAGTCGGCACACTGCCCATGTACGAAACGCTGTCTGCTGCTGAAGCCAAATATGGCACTGCGCTGGATATGACGCCGGACGATATGTTCGATATGATTGAAAAGCAGGCGTCACAGGGCGTTGCGTTTATTGCAGTGCATCCCGGAACCACCCTTTCGGTTATACACCGTGCCAAAGATGAAGGCCGCATTGACCCCCTTGTGAGCTACGGCGGCTCACACCTTATCGGCTGGATGCTCTACCATAATACGGAAAATCCTTTATATACCGGATTTGACCGCCTCATTGAAATCTGCAAAAAATACGATGTGGTGCTGAGCTTTGCTGACGGAATGCGCCCGGGCTGTATTGCGGATTCACTCGACCACGCCCAAATTGAGGAGCTGGTCATCCTCGGCGGCCTGGTCAGACGTGCCCGTGAAGCCGGCGTACAGGTTATGGTAAAAGGACCTGGACATGTGCCCCTCGATGAAATCGCCACGACTGTACAGCTTGAAAAGAAGCTCTGCTACGGTGCTCCTTACTTTGTATTCGGCTGTCTGCCAACCGACGCAGCCGCAGGCTACGACCATATTACCTCTGCCATCGGCGGCGCTGTCGCCGCTTATGCCGGCGCAGATTTTCTCTGCTATGTCACCCCGGCCGAGCACATTGGCATGCCAAACGTCGATGATGTCTACCAGGGCGTCATGGCCTCACGAATTGCTGCCCATGCCGGCGATGTGGCTAAAGGGCATTCTCAGGCCGTCAAGTGGGATCTGGATATGTCTGTTGCCCGCCGGGCCATGAACTGGAAGGAACAGTTCAAGCTGTCCATCGACCCTGAAACCGCTGAGCGTGTCTGGCGTGAACGCAGCACCAGCTTTACATCGGAATGTACCATGTGCGGCAAGTACTGCGCCATGAAGATTGTGGAAAAATACTTGAGAGCAAAGTAAGGAGGATCAGATAATGACACAGATGCTAGAAGCCCGCAAAGGCCATATTACAGAAGAAATGGAAAAGGTTGCCCTGATTGAGGGTGTTACCCCGGAATTTATACGCGAAGGTGTCGCCAAAGGCCATATCGTCATTCCCAAAAATAAATTTCGCAGCCGGGATAAAATCTGCGGTATCGGCGGCGGTCTGGACGTAAAGGTCAACGGTCTGATGGGAACCTCCTCTGACCGCAACGATATGGAAATGGAGGCAAAGAAGCTGCGTATCCTGGAGGAATGCGGCGCCAACGCCTTTATGGATTTATCCACTGGCGACGATATCGACGCCATGCGCAGACAGAGTCTTGAAATCTCCAATATCGCGGCGGGCTGTGTGCCCGTCTATCAGGCCAGTGTCGAAGCCATTGAAAAGCATGGCAGCATGGTCGCCATGACCGAGGATGACCTTTTCGATACGGTGGAAAAACAATGTCAGGAGGGCATGGACTTCATGGCCATCCACTCTGCTTTAAACTGGTCGGTTTTAAACGCGCTGAAAAAAAGCGGGCGCGTGACTGACGTTGTCAGCCGCGGCGGCTCTTTCCTGACTGCCTGGATGTTCCACAACGAAAAGGAAAATCCGCTTTATGCGCATTTTGACCGCCTGCTTGAAATCCTCAAGGCCACAGATACTGTATTATCCATCGGTGACGCCATCCGCCCCGGGGCCAACGCTGACTCCCTGGACTCCGCACAGGTGCAGGGCCTGGTCGTTGCAGGTGAGCTGACCAAGCGTGCCCTGGAGGCCGGCGTACAGGTCATGATTGAGGGCCCGGGCCATGTGCCGCTCAATCAGATTGCCACCACTATGCAGCTTCAGAAGCAGCTCTGCTACGGTGTTCCCTACTATATTCTCGGTTTCCTTGCCACCGATGTGGCGCCAGGCTATGATAACATTACCGGCGCCATTGGCGGCGCCTTTGCCGGCATGCACGGCGCGGATTTTCTCTGTTACCTGACCCCGGCTGAGCATTTGGGCCTGCCAAATGAGGAGGATGTACGTATGGGCGTCCGCACCACCAAGATTGCGGCGGATGCCGCCAATGTCTTAAAGCGCGGCGGCAATGCCTGGAACCGCTCTCTGGCAATGTCTAAGGCACGGGTCGCGCGGGATGAAAAGGCCCAGATTGCCAACGCCCTTGATCCGGAATACCTTGAAAGCAAGCTGAACGCAGAGCCCGAAAGCCACGGCTGCGCGGCCTGCGGTAAGAGCAAATGCCCGGCCGACATCGCCGCAGAATTTTTCGGTATCGCCTGAACCTTTGGCCAACTGGATTAAAAAATCAGGCGAATCCTTCTCATGAGCACCTGAATTGGTGCTATAATTAAGCTTGAAGCTCGCCTGTAGTTTGCAAAATTCAAATAATGAGGTAACCATCATGAGTATATTAACTTTAAAAGAAGTTATTGAAAGGATTGAACCAAAGGACCCAGACTGGGAATCCAGGGCCTGCGCCCATGTGGAATCTCTTGCTATTCCACCGTGGAGCCTGGGTCAGGTTTTAACCCTGGGCGTCCAGCTGGCCGGAATCCAGCGGACCATCCATCCCTGTGTGGATAAAAAAATGATTCTGACTATGGCCGCGGACCACGGCATAGCTGAGGAGGGCGTTTCTGCCTTCCCGCAGGAGGTCACCATGCAGATGGTCGCCAATATTGTTGCCGGAGGGGCAGGTGTCAATGTGCTGGGAAAGGCCTCCGGCGCGGAGGTCCGGCTGGTAGACATGGGCGTTAAGGAGGATATGCCCGAGCTGGTGAAAAAAGGCGCCATCATCGACGCCAAGATCGCCCACGGCAGTGAAAACTTTCATAAAGGACCTGCCATGAGCAGAGAGCAGGCGGTGGCCGCCCTGGAGGCAGGCATCAATGTCGCTGCTAAAATGATTCAGGAGGAGGGCGTTGAGCTGCTGGGCACCGGCGACCTCGGTATTGGCAATACCACCCCCAGCGCGGCCATTCTCGCTGTTATGGGTGAATATCCCCTGACCTCCATCACAGGACGGGGCACCGGACTTAACAACGCCGGCCTCATGCACAAAATTAAAATTATCCGGGAATCCATCGCGCTCAACAATCCCGATAAAAACGATGCTCTGGATGTACTGTCAAAGGTGGGCGGCTACGATATCGCCGGTATTGCCGGCATGATCCTGGGTGCCGCCTGCAATAAGGTTCCGGTGGTTGTGGACGGCTTTATCTCCACTGCCGGCGCATTAATCGCAAAGGGACTCTGCCCTGCCTGTGCAGACTATATGATCGCTTCTCACCAGTCCGAGGAGCCAGGACATCAGATGATGTGGCAGACTCTGGGAATGCGTCCGCTGCTCAACCTGAATTTCCGGCTTGGCGAAGGCACCGGCGCTGCGGTGGCCATGCACCTCGTAGAATGTGCCGCCCGGTGCATGAATGACATGCTCACCTTTGAAGACGCAGGAGTCACCAATGGGCTTGCTTAAATGGGACCCCAACACATCCGGTGGACAGTATCTCGAAGACCTGTCCACCGCCTACTGGTATTCGGAATCACTTTTTGCAGCCCTGGACATGGGCCTTTTTGAACTTTTGGAAAAGAGCAGCGTATCCCTTCCCGAACTGGCAGAAGCGCTGAGCTGTGACGAATCCAGCCTGTCCCGTTACCTCCATCTGCTTAAAACCCTGGATCTGGTAGACCGCTATGAAAACAAATGGTCAAACACCACCCTCTCAAGCACCTATCTTATTAAAGGAAAGCCGCTGTATCAGGGAAATTCCATCCTGTGGCGTCGTGAGATCAGGGCAGACTGGGATACTCTAAAGCCAGCTCTGGAAGCCGGCAGACGCGTTCATTTCCCAAGCGGGGATGTCAGTGAAGCCGAAATGGACGCCCGGCGTGAGGAGTACATCACTGCCATGGACAACATCGTGAAGCTGAAGGCGCCAGAGGTTCTTGAATTCTTTGGAAATGGCGTGCAGCCAGGCGCGCGTATTTTGGACGTCGGCGCTGGCAGCGGCGCCTTTGCCCTTGGCTTTCTCGAAAAATTTGAGGATACCCGGGCCACCCTTGTGGATATCCGGCAGGTCCTGCCCCAGACCCAGAAGCTGGTTGAAAAAAGCGGCCTCAGGGATAAAAGCCGTGTCCTGTTTCATGAACAGAATATCCTGGAGCCAGACTGGCAGCTTGAGGGCAGTTATGACCTGATCATATTGTCCAACATCGTCCACGCCTATGCCGAGGAAGAAATCAGTTGTATTTTAAAAACCGTATCCGGGCTTCTCTCAGAGGAGGGTATCCTGCTGATTCACGACTTTTTTCTGGACCATTGGGACATCAAGGCGGCTTTTTCGGATATTAACATGTTCATCAACACCTACAACGGCAGGGTTTTTGAATCAAAATGGGTTGATCAGACTCTGAAAAACTACAGGCTTTCCACCACAGGGCTCATCCCGCTGCAAACCGACACGGCGGTTATCTTTGCCGCCAGAGCGCAGGATACCCTTGATCGTCTGACCATCACGCCGGTTCAGAAAATTTTACAGCCCATCAAGGCCATCGGCTTTGACAAGGTAATACCTTACAACCCCAGGGACGTGGTGGTAGCCCCCTTTGCCAAAAACAAATGTAAATTCGGGTGCCGCTCCTGGGATAAAAAGCATTGCAGCACCAACCAGGAAATGAGCGCAGATGAGACCAGGGCCTTTGTGAACAGCTTCAGCAAAGCCCTGTTATTAAAAAGCGAGCCCCCTACCGGTGATTTCCAGCGCAAGGCTTTGCGCGCGGAAACCCTGGCCTTTAAAGCTGGCTATTACAAGGCCTTTGTTTTCTGGGCCGGCCCGTGCAGCATCTGCCCGGACTGCGATCTCACCGCCCCCTGTAATAACCGCGCCCATTCCCGTCCGTCCATGGAGGGCTCCGGCATCGACGTTTTCGCCACAGTGAAAAAGGCCGGAGAATCTCTGAAAACCCTGAGCGAACGCGGTGAGGTGATCAAATATTACGCGCTGCTGCTTTTAGAGTAGCACGACATCTATTGGAGTTAAAATGAAAAA
Source organism: Eubacterium sp. 1001713B170207_170306_E7 (assembly GCF_015547515.1). Taxonomy (NCBI): domain Bacteria; kingdom Bacillati; phylum Bacillota; class Clostridia; order Eubacteriales; family Eubacteriaceae; genus Eubacterium; species Eubacterium sp. 1001713B170207_170306_E7. Next base: position 91,142 of record NZ_JADMVE010000010.1, on the reverse strand, counting down.
AATCCTACTCATCCAGGCCATTTCCATGGAGGGCATGGACATCGAACGGGTCTATCCCATCGGCATTGTAACACTGGCCTCCTGCATTGAAAAGGCCGGCAGATACAGCCTGGAAATCTTTGATATGAATATGTCCGCGGATCCCTACGGCGCACTGCGGGAAAAAATGCTCAGCTATCAGCCGGATATCATCGGTATTTCTCTGAGAAACGCAGACCCGCTGGGCAACCGTACCACCTCGCTCATCGTTCCCTTTGCCATTACCCTGTCCTTTATCCGGCGCTATCTGCCCGATGTCACTCTTTTGGCCGGGGGCACTGCCTTTTCCCTTTTCCCGGAACGCCTGATGCGGGAGTTTCCCGAGATTGATCTGGGCGTTGCCGGCGAAGCCGAGGAGATCATCATTCCCCTGTTAGACCATATCGACAACCCGCCAAAGCTGCCCGGACTGGTGTACCGTGAAAACGGGCAGGTAAAGCGGGTTCCGCCTGTGGGCAAATTTGATATGGGCAGCTATACCATGCCCAACCGTGGACTTCTGAACCCCCGGGAATACCTGAAGGTCAACAAATATGTGGAGAGCGTGGGGGTTGAAACCAAACGCGGCTGCTGCTATGACTGCGGCTACTGCTCCTATCCGCTGCTCTCCGGCTGCGGCATGCGCTGCCGTGAGCCAAAAAGCGTGGTGGATGAAATCGAGTTTCTGCACAAGGAATACGGCGTCAGCCGCATCCACCTCACCGATTCCATTGTCAACTTCCCGGTAAACCATCTGGACGATATCTGCAAGGAGCTGATCCGGCGCCGTCTGGAGATTCACTGGAGCGGTTTTTTCAGGGAAAACCTGCTGACGCCCGAAAACGCTCCGCTGTACCGGGATTCGGGCTGTGAATGCTTCTCTCTGTCGCCTGACGGGCTCAGCCAAACTGCTCTGGACATTCTGAACAAGCACCTGACTGTCGATGAGATTCTCCACACCGCCAGGGTTTTGTCAGACGTTGGCATTACCACGGTTTACCATTTCCTGGTCAACACGCCCGGTGATACCTGGAAAACAGTGGATGAGGGCAAGGCGCTCATTGACCAGATCTACGACATTCACGCTGCCTCCAGGACCATCGGCACCATTGTGCTCAACCTCATCCGCATTATGCCAGGGACCAAGGTTGAAAAGCTGGCGCTGGAGAATGACGTAATCACACCGGAAACCGATCTGCTTTTCCCCACCTACTATAATCCCGATCCCTTCAAAACGGTGCGGTATGATCTTGAAATCTACCATAACAAACGAAATATCTTTATGTGGCAGGAAGCCTAACAACAAAGACTGGAGCGATTAAATGAAACGAATCCTATTACTCGAACACCCCAGAACACCCGGCGAGGACCGTCAGAATGACATTGCCAACACCACCCTGTCCTCCTGCCTGAACAGCGGCTATCTGGCTGCCGTTCTGCTCGAAAATGGTTATCAGCCGGCCATTGTGGAGGGCTATATGGAAAACCTGAGCTACGGGGCCATTGAGGCCCGCATTGCTGCCCACAGGCCTGATGTGCTGGGAATTCACCTGGTTTATAACTGGGAGGACAACCACACCCTTTACGCTTTTATTGCCAGAATGAAAGCGAAATATCAGATCAGCCATGTGACCGTCTACGGCTACTATCCTACCTTTGCCTATGATGAAATCCTGAACCGTTGCCCGGAAATCGACACCTGCATGCTGGGAGAGAATGAAATCACCATTATCCGCCTCATGGAAAGCCTGCCAGAATACAAAGGCCTGAAGGGTCTGGCTTACAGGAGCGGGGATGGCTATGAGGCCAGCCGGGGTGAGCTCGTCCGTGATCTGGACAGCCTGCCCTTTCCGCTTCGCAAAGCGTCCTCCTATCCCGGAGGCGAGGTCAACATTCTGGGGAGCCGCGGCTGCTACGGGGGCTGCACCTTCTGTTACATTAACCCCTATTATGGCGCAGAGGAAATGCACTGCCCCAAATGGCGGGGCCGCTCTCCTGAAAACATCATTGCTGAGATTGATGCGATCATCGCTCAGACCGATTACCGCTATTTCTATTTTACTGATCCCAATTTTTACGGCCCCGGAAAGGCCGGAAAGGAGCGGGTGCTCAGGCTGGCCGCTCTCCTGAAAGAGCGCAATATCCGTTTCGGCATTGAGGCAAGGGCCAACGATATCGAGCCCGAAACCACCAAAGCTCTGGTGGAGGCCGGCCTGCAGAATATCCTCGTGGGCCTGGAATCTGGCAAGGACGCATCGCTGAAACGGCTGAACAAATACACCACCGTGGCGGACAACGAAAACGCCCTCCGCGTGCTGCGGCAGGCTGGTATTGAGCCCAGCGTTGGCTTCATTATGTTTGAGCCCGACTCCACCATCGACGACTTAAAAATCAACCTGGAATTTCTAAAACGCAACGCTCTTTTAGAAACCCTGGAAATCACCGTCAATGTTCTTTACCACCACCAGATTATTCTGGCGGGCAGCAGCTCCTATCACGACCTGCTGGCTGCGGGACGGCTGAATATTTCTGAGCATTCCACCTATGAGGCTAACACCGACTACCTCAACCCCAGCATTGCCACCATGGCAAAGATGATGCGGGATATTACCAACCATATTTTTGACTATATGCACGATACCTGGCAGAAAAGCGTGGCTGGGGATCCTGAGACGGTAGCGCGGTATCAGGCCATTAACCGGCTGCTGGTGGATGGCTTTGAGGACGCCTTAAGGCTTTTGGCGAATGGCGACATCACCGAAGACAGGCGTCTGGAATGGGTAGACTGTTTCAACGCCAAAATCGACAGGCTCACGGTATGAAAAAGCTCCGGAAATCTTTAAAGAGATTTCCGGAGCTTTCCAATTTCTACTTTTATACAGCATTTACTGTTCGAGCGCTTTCTCTATGAACGCCAGTGCTTCATCCAGCGAACGCACCACCGTGACCCCTTCGGCCTCCTGTGTACCCTGTCTGTCAAGAAGGACCGGCCGGATACCTGCCGCGCGGGCGCCCGCCACGTCCGACGTCATGGAATCGCCGATATGAACGACCTCATCATGGCTGCAACCGCTGATTTCCAGGGCCTTTTCAAAAAGCTCCTTGTGGGGTTTATAGGCCCGGGCCATGTCCCCGCTGACAATGCCAGCAGCCTCCAGCCCCTTGTCCCGCATACCCTCTCCCACATAACGGACACCGTTGTTGGTGATAACGTATATGGGTAGCGGACAGTTTTCAAAAAATGGTCTGGCGTCTTCAAAGGCCGGCGCATACATCCAAAAGCGCCGGCAGAGCTCGTGGGCTTCCTCCAGATTTTCCTCAAGGTGCAGCTCCTCAACACAGTCGGCCAGAAGCCTGTCCACGATCTCGTCCTCGGTTAAAAAAGCGTCGCCAAAGCTTTCGCTCTCATATTGCTTTAGCCTTCCCCACCAGTAATTCAACATGGCCTGCGGGCTTTCAATATCGCTGTTTTTATAGAGCCGCATGGTCATTTCCTCTACATCTTTTCCCGCTTCTTTCATGATCGTTCCCGTATAATCAATAAATACTGCCTTTAGCATAGAATCTCCTTTATAAAAAGTGAATTTTTCTTCCGGCCGCCACACATCTCAGGCGGTCAATATTCATTGACCATTATAGACCATTTTGACAAAATCAACAACATTGATATAGAAAATGGCGCGTCTTAAACCTGGTGCAGCCGCCCTCCACCACCTCAGGCACACAAAAGCATACAGACTTAAGAAAGCCCTGATATAATGTTTGAAACGCTTTCAAACGAGGTAAACCATGAAAAAAGAACAGATTATGCAAATGATACAGGCCGATGACGGCCTGAAGCTTTATATGACAACCGACGCACCAGAGCAGCCAAGGGCCGTAGTGATCATTACCCACGGTATGTGCGAGCATTCCGGCAGGTATGCCTTTGTCGCCGGAAAGCTTTTTGACTGTGGGCTCAAGGTCTACCGCTACGACCTGAGGGGGCACGGCAAATCCGAAGGGGAACGGGGCTTCTACAGTACCCCGGACGCGATTACCGAGGACCTTCGCCGTGTAGTGGACATCGCTGCGGCTGAAAATCCCGGTCTCCGGCTCTTCCTGCTGGGCTACAGCATGGGCGGCTTTGCCGTGGCTGATTTCTGCACAAAGTACCCCGACAGGGCAGACGGCGCCATTCTGTTTGACGCTGCCACCCGGGATAATCTGGGCGGCTTCAGCCGTGTCTCCCAGTCCCTTGACCCTCTGACCCGTTTTCCAAACAAGCTGGCAAAGCGGCTGACCTCAGACCCCGAAGTCACTGCGGCCTACAAAGCGGATCCTTTAAACGCCGCCTATTTCACAGCTGGCCTGAGCCAGCAGCTGTCTCTCGGTATCCAGCAGTTAACCGAAAATCCTGCGTTCCGTCTCCCGGTTTTGCTGCTGCACGGTGAAAAGGACACACTGGTTGATCCCAGCGATTCCACTGATTTTTTTGCGCAGATCGCATCCAAAGATAAACAGCTTAAAATCTACGGCAACACCCAGCACGAAATTTTTAACGAAGCCATCAAAGACCAGGTCATCGCAGATGTGACCCGCTGGATTGAAAAGCGTCTTTAAAGGCGCATTATAAAAAGAGCACAATTCCCTCATGTAAATGAGTGCATTGTGCCTTTCTTTTTTCTCTGCAGTTTTAAATCTTTGATTTTCAGGTTAGTATCGCTCTTTATATTATCATCCACTGATTAAAAGTCTTTTTATTTTCAAACTTTATATTTAGACATTATAATAATTTTACACTGATAGCAATATTATTAAAGAGGTTTTCCCTGAAAATTAGTTTTCTAAAATTAGATGAATGTTATAAATTGGAATATTATCCAAAAATTTCTCTGCCGCCGCTATTTTTTCCATAATAAAGTCTTTGTCTAAGCCAATATTCATCCATCTGGTTAAATCTGTGCGCGTACGTATCTCCGAATCCGTAAGCTTAAGAATATTGTTCTGTTTTGCTTCATAAAGACCCTTCCAAACATAATCGCTCATCAAAACAGCAGTTTGAACATCCGTGTAGCTACAATTTAATTCCAGTTCCTTAACAATCGTATAAATTTCAATCGATGAAGGCCGATCAATTTGCTCTATATCCCATGCATTTATATAACATTCTAATTCTATAGGATCCTGTAAAATTTCTCTGAACAAGAAACGAATCAGTAATAAATGAAATAACAAATAATCTCCTCGATAAGTATAATGTTTTGAAAGCACTTTTATACACTTTCGCATATGCGCGTTAATCAAGTACTGTGCAATACCATACTTTCCATTTTTAAAATAATAGTAGATCAATGAGTGATTAATTTCGGCCTCTTTACAGATTTGCCGTACCGAAGTTTTTTTAAACCCTTTTTCATAAAAAAGTCTACGTGATACTAAAATAATACGATCTTTTGTTTCTTTGCTTTTTTTATAAGTAATACGATCACATCCCCACTATCAATAGTAAACATCTTTTTTATTTATTATAACACATCAATCTAAAAATAAAACCCTCAAAGTTCAAAAATTATACAGTATAAAAAAACGTTGACATAATTAATTTTATACTGTATAATTTAATCCATCAAATACTTTTTATACTGTATAAAATATTACGCGCGGTATTTTTACAGAAAGAGAGAGGAAATTTATGAAAAAGCAATTGAATTTAAAACGTATTGTTCAATTCCTGTGTTTGAGCGGTGCCAGTATCATTTACTATGTTCCTTACATGATCGGTCTGTATTATGACACCTTCCAGGCTGCCACCGGTGCTACCGATATTCAGTTAGGTATTATCCAGAGTGCTTATACCACGATGACCATTGCCACATACTTTTTAGGAGGCCTGCTTGCTGACCGCATCTCCTCCAGGACATTGTTGTCTGCATCCTATCTCGCAACAGGACTTCTGGCTGTCTTTGTCGGATTCTTCCCTTCCTACACAATCATGGTTATCCTGTTCGGAGCTATGGGAATCACAACCACCTTGACCTTTTGGGCTGCGCTCATCAAAGCGACGCGTATTTTTGCAAAGGCCGGCGGTGAAGGTACTGCCCTCGCTTCCATGGAGGGTACACGCAATGTTCTCTCATCAGTTGTAAGCACTGTCGCCCTGATTCTCTTTGGCGTCTTTGCTGACAAAATCTTCGGTCTCCGTGTTGTTATTTATATTTTTGCCGGCATGAATGTCCTCATCGGCCTGTTGATCCATTTTATCTTTGACCGCGATACCGTCGAAAAACCCGAAGGGGAAGGCGTGGTTAAAATCCTTTTCTCTGCTTTAAAGGATCCTAATGTATGGCTTATGTCTTTCATTATTCTTGGTGTTTTTGCCACCAATGTCAATCTTCGTTATATTACACCTTACGCTACCAGCATGTTTGGGCTTTCTGCGCTTGGAGGGGCTATCCTTGGGAACTTCCGTGAATACATGCGCCCGGTTGGCTCTTACATTTCAGCCTTGGTTGGAGACCGGTTTGGGATTTCCAAATCTATCATCGTTATGACACTCCTTCTGGCTGCTTTCAATTTTGGTCTTCCCCTGCTTCCAACTGGCACAGCGAATGTCATTGGTATCTTTGTTGGCGGTGCGATGGGTTATATTTTAATCGGTGCTGTGAGAGGACTCTATTTTGCTACCCAGTCCGAAGCTAAAATGCCCTTGTTTATGGCCGGTACGGTCACTGGTATATTATCGACCATCGGCTTTCTACCCGATAGTTTTTTACCCATCATAAATGGAAACATTATTCAGAACAATGATCCCAGTGTCTGCTATGGCATAATCTTCAATATCTCCGGAGCCTTTGCCTTATTTGCCTGCGTCATTGCCATTATCTTCCATATCCGAAACAAAGAAAATATTAAAGAGCTTAAGGCCATCCGTCTGGCGCGTATTGCCGCTGAAAAAGAGGAAGCCTCCTCTAATATTAAACAGTAAAATTCTCAGTATAAAGGTGAAAGTGTAAACAAAAATGAAAAATTACGAAAAATATATTTCTAAATCAGCAATTGAAAAAATTCATGAAAAATCTCTGTATATTCTGGAAAATATTGGGATTCAGGTTGATCATGATAAAGCCTGCACCCTTCTAAAGCAGCACGGTGCCCATGTGGAGGGCCACCTTGTCAAGCTCAGCACAAAAATGGTTGATGCTGCGCTGGCTCTGGCAAAACCAACCTTTGATCTGTATTCCAGTACATTGGACAAGCCTCTCACCGTTGGAGGCGGCAGCTCACTGGTCGGACCAGCCTCCAGTAATATTTATATCAACGATGACGGCTATATCCGTAAAATGACAGATGAGGATGTTATTACACAATTTAAGCTCTCTGACACCAGCCCCATCACGGATTTTAACTCAATCAATTTCACAGTTGATCATACAAACCTTTCTGACAACCAGCTGAAATTCGGAAATATGGTAACGGCACTTAAATACAGCCATAAACCCGCATTTACCGCAAGACCAAACATGTTTAATGTGCCGGAAAATCAGATTCACTCAGAATACAAGCGCGGAATTAAAATTTTCAAGGCCTTTGAAGGTGTTGAAAACAGTGAAAAAATCGTACATATTGGCGCAATGAATACACTCAGCCCTCTTGCGCTTCATGGGGGACAGATTGACATGGCCTATGCCATCTGCGAAGCCGGTCAGGCTATCTGGCTGGCCCCCTGCGGCATGCCACTTATGACAGCCCCTGCCTCCATTGCTGGAATGATGGCAATGACCAACGCTGAGGTGCTTATGGGTTATGTTCTCTGCAAGCTTATCAATCCTGACTGCGCATTCATTTACGGCAACACCTCAGGCTCTACTGATATGCGGGCCGTTCAGCTGACAATTGGTACACCGGAAACAGCACTCGTCTGTTATGTGACTGCCGGTCTGGCGGATTATTACAATCTCCCCTTCCGTACTGGCGGGGGTCTCAGCGATGCAAAGGACTGTGATATTCAGGCAGGTATGGAAGCAATGATGATGATTGAAACCTCTGTTGACTGTGGCGCTGATTTTATTCATCACGGCTGCGGTACCATCGGTACCTTCAATGTCATCAGCTTTGAAAAATTCCTGATGGATGAGGAGGCCTACACCATAGCCCGACGGATGCAACGCGGTGTCAACTGCGAAGATAAGCTCTTTTTAATGAAAGATATTGAAAAAACAGGTCCCCGCGGCACCTTCCTTTCCGGAAGAACCCCTAAAACCTATCGGCAGGAATTCTTTATGTCAAAATATATGAATAAAGAAGATCCTAATCAATGGCAGAACGCCGGATCGAAATCTGTACGTTCTGTCCTAAAGGAAGCCGTCGAAGCCCGTATTGCAGCGTATACCGCGCCGGATATTTCAGGTGATCGCCTGAAAATTATAGAAGCTTACCTGCCAGAATCCTATAAAAATTCAATTTAATCTGACTTGCAGGGAAAATAAATATTTTCCCTGCATTTTGTGCTATTCTGAAAAGGGGAATAATATGGAATATTCAGTTACGTCGCTTATTACAGATATTGCTTTGGCATCGTTGTTAATCTTTACCGCCCAGATACTACGTGCAAAAATCAAAATAATACAGAATCTTTTTTTGCCTGCTCCATTAATCGCCGGCTTTCTTGGGCTTTTACTCGGTCCGGAGGGTCTGGCGGTGCTCCCTTTCAGCAGCGCCCTTTCCAGTTATCCCTATACACTGATCATTGTCCTTTTCGGTTCACTCTTTATCGGACGTCAATCTAACGGAAGTCTTAAAAAAACGATCACCAGTGTGGAGGATACCTTTCTGCTTAATATGGCCGCTGAAACCGGACAGTTTGGATTCGCACTTGTCATCGGCACTTCTGTTTTTGCACTGCTTTTCCCAGACCTTCATTCTGCCTTTGTCCTTATGATGCCTGCCGGATTTACAGGCGGACACGGCTACGCGGCTTCAATCGGGGGTACCCTTCAGGATATTGCAGGCTGGGAGGAGGCTGTTACCATCGGGCAGACCTTTGCTACCATCGGCCTCATTCTCGGCGTTTTAATCGGTATTGCCGCCATTAATTATGCTATTAAAAAAGGCTATACACAGTATATAACCAATATGTCCAGCCTTCCCGAAAGCATGCGCACAGGCTTTTTCAAGATTACTGAACAAAATGCACTCGGCAAAGAAACTACCTGCTCCATCTCCCTTGAAACCCTGACCTGGCATCTGGCATTAATTCTAATGGCCGCAGGAGGCGCATACCTTATTGACTACCTCTACGGTTTCCTCAATTTAAGCTTTTCTCTGCCCATGGTCTGCCTTTCCATGTTCTGCGGCGTTTTTATCAACTGGCTTTTAAATCTTCTCCGTCTTGATAAAAGCATTGACCGGAATACCATCAGCCGAGTTGGTTCCAGTATTACAGACTATCTAGTATTTTTTGGTATCGCTTCAATCCGAGTTTCTGTGGTAAGCGAATACCTTCTCCCCATTATGATCATGAGTCTTTTGGGCGTTGTCTACTGCCTTTTTTATGTTTTTGTTGTCTGTAAAAAACTATACACTGACAACTGGTTTGAACGGGGTATTTTTATTTTCGGCTGGAATATGGGTGTTGTTGCCATCGGCATCATCCTCCTGCGGATCGTTGATCCGGATATGAAAAGCGGAACCTTGGAGGATTACGGCTTTGCCTATGTGCTGATCTCAATTATTGAGCTGGCCATGATTACCTTTATCCCTGTCTTTACTGCATACCATCATGGATTTCTCACTGGCTGTATACTACTTATCTTTTTCGCTTTTCTTCTTATCAGCGCACAACGCATAAAAAAGCAAAAACAACACAATTTATATTAAGTAACATCCGGGATCAATACAGATATCTCCCCGCAGTAAAGAAGCGTCAGCCTGTGCATGGCCCGGGTGCAGGCAACGTAAAGCAGGCTTCTGTCATAATCGCCGCTGTAATGGCTTTTGTCTGCGTCAGGAATAAGAACCGCGTCAAATTCCAGGCCCTTGGACATTTGAATGGATGTGATGGAAATGCCGTCCTCAAAGCTTGTGCTCTCTGGCGTGATCAGATGGACGCTGTGTTTTTCTGACAGCAGGCCGTACAGCGTCTTGGCCTCACCGTTTGTTTTCAGAATAATCCCCAGCGATGTCCATTCGCTTTTCTCAAAGGTCCGGATTTCATCTTCGAGCTTCTCAAGCAGCGCCTGCCGGTTCTGGCAGCGGATGATCTCCGGAGGCTTCCCGTGGCGCTCAATGGGTTCCAGCGCGTTGTCCGGTTTTATTTTCCCGGCAAATTCTATAATCTCACAGGTGGAGCGGTAGCTTTTATTGAGGACCGCAAACTCAGCACCGCTGTAGAGTTTTTTCATATCCTCCAGGGTGTTTTGGTTGTTGGGGTTGACGCACTGCCCAAAATCGCCCAGAATGGTTTTAGGGCAGCGGTACAGCCCGTTGAGCACCGCATACTGAACCGGTGTGTAATCCTGCATTTCATCGACCACCAGGTGCTGGGTTCGTTTATCCTCCTTCAAGCCTTCAAAAGCGGCTTTAAAATACAAATACGGATAGACATCCGCCCACTCGAGGGTCTTTTTTTCAGGCATGACGAGCATGTGGGACAGCCCGGCCTGCTGATAAAAATCCTTGTAAAGGGAAAGGGTACTCTTCACCCTGAGCATCGCGCTGAGACTTTTCTGGATTTCGCCTGGCTTCGGAACAGCCTCACCCCGGATATTTTCTGTTTCAAAGCGCTCGTGGATTGTCTCTGCCATGCGCCTCAGGCGCTTTTTAAAGGGCTGCCCGCCGTCGGACTCAAACAGAGTATTTATCCACTCTGCCGCTGCCGTAAACCGGCCGCAGCGGTAATCCGCCGGTATAAATACGCGGTCAGACAGGCTGTTCAGATAGGCGTCCATCTGTGTCTTAAAGCCAAGGCTCGACTTTAGTCTGGCCCGCGCTGCCCAGTTTTCATCTCCGCTCTCCAATGGATCCCTGTCCCGTTCAAACCTGAGGCTTCCCTCCAGCTGTTCTTCGGCAATATCCTCAAAGCTTATTTCATAAACAGGCTGCTCGCCAAGCTCTGGCAAAACATTTGAAATGTAGTCCCCAAAGACCTTATTGGGCGATAGAATGGCGATGTTGTCCGCTGTCAGCTGCTCCTTGAAGCGGTACAGCAGAAAGGCGACCCGGTGCAGGGCAATGGAGGTCTTACCCGAGCCGGCCACCCCCTGGATAATCATGGTTCTGGCCTTTTCGTTCCGGATGATTTTATTCTGTTCCTTCTGGATCGTGGCGATAATGGATTTCATCTTTTTGTCTGAGGTATGGCTCAGCTCTCGCTGCAGCACATCATCCTGAATATTGACCGAGCTTTCCAGCGCGTACTCCATTTTTCCGTTTTTGATTTTAAACTGCCGCCTGCGGATTAGCTTACCCTCGATTCTGCCTGCGGGTGCTTCATAGCCTGCCGGCCCGATTTCACAGTCGTAAAACATACCCGCCACCGGCGCGCGCCAGTCACAGATCAGCAGCTCGTTGTCGTGGTTGAAGGAGGCCGGGCCGATGTAATATTTTTCGGCTTCCTCCTCATCCTCATATTGAAAATCAATGCGGGCAAAGTAGGGTGAGGCCTTCAGCCGCGCCAGCTTTTCCCGGATGCCTACCGCAAAGGCCCCTTTCTGGTCGAGCTGTTTTAAGGCCAGCTCATTCTGGAACATTTCGTGAGGGTCAATCTCACCACGGTTTTCGACCATGTAGCGCTTGGTTTCCATATAGTTTTCATCCGCCCGTCCCACATTGTGCTCCGCGGCTTTGAGAGCCGCGTCCAGGCAGCCGCTGACCTCTGCCAGATGGGTAATCTCCTCCGGAAAGGGCACAACGGTGTTTTTCCGCTCCTCACGGCGGTTTGCCTTATGCTTCATCGCTGCCCTCCCCCTGCAAAACAAAGCGCTGGGTAGGATAGCCGAATTCCACCAGCAGCTCGGCTTCGGCGAAGCCCAGCTCCACAATAACCTGCCGGTGTCCGGTGTCGGCTCTGTCGCCCTCCCGGTAGGTGGTGATGCTGATGTCCCTGTCCTTGAGCAGGCCGCCCAGCATTTTATCCAAAAATGCTCTGGGTATTCCCTGGCTCCGGTACAGGGGATGTGTCCCCATAAAGTCAATGCTCCCGGTCTCGCTGGAAAAAAGCATGGCCCCGATGGCTGTCTCGCCATCCTTCAGGATCAGCGCCTGCCGCTCCCGGATACGCCGTTTAAGCTCAGCGATGTATTCCTCCTCATACAGATGCGGAAAACCGTCAATGACTAGTCGGACCAGGGCCATCCAGCAGGGAATATCCGCCTCGGTGGCACAGGTGATCTGCCACGGTGTTTTTTCTGTGCTGTTCAGCATACTGCAGCTCCCTTCAAATTCAAACCTCAGCTGCAGGGGGTAAAACCTTTCGTTTTCCCGGTACTGGCTGGGGGATTGTTTGTACATGGCCGAAAAGGCAGCGGTAAAAGCCTGCTGGCTTTCATACCCTGCCCGCAGGGCAATGTCGAGTATGGGCCCCTCCGAAAACACCAGCAGCTTGGCGGCCTCAGTCAGCTGCCGCCGGTTTTGGTACTCGTGCAGGGTCAGCCCCACGGTTTTTGAAAAGACGCGGTGCAGATAGTATTTTGAATAATGGACTGCGCCGGCAATGGTGTCAAGATCCAGCTTTTCGGTTAAATGGGCCTCGATATAATCAATGGCTGCCTGTACCTTTTCGATGTTGTTCATTGCTCGCTCCTTTCTCAAAGCATTATACCCCATTATAGCGGAGGTGTTTTTATATTTCTTGCTCTTGCTTGCGCTTTTTGCCCAAAGTCCCTCCAAAAAATAAAAGCCCCGGCGGAAATTGCCGCCGGGGTTTTTGTCTGAAAATTTAAACCTTTATCGATCAGTCTTTATTTTTAATGTACTTGTTAATTAAAAGGTTGGCCGTGGACTGGCTGATGCCCATGCGCCTGGCCACTGCCCGGCTCGATTTATGCTTTGCGTAGAGCTTGATGACCGTCTGTTTTTTAAACGCCTCTAAATTATAGGTTTCCCCATCCGTTTCCTCCCGGTCCTCCTCCTGGTCCAGATACCGGAAAAACAGCTCCTCATTAATAATAATGCCGTCGGATAAAATGATCATGCGCTCCACTGCGTTTCTGAGCTGGCGCACATTGCCTGGCCAGTCGTAATGGTTAAAGCAGGAAAGTATTTTTTCATTGAACACCTTATTGGTGTTGTAGCGCTTGTTAAAATCGTTCAGGAAAGCCGTCGCCAGATAAAAAATATCTTCCTTTCTTTTCCGCAGCGGTGGCAGTACTACCTTTACGGTATTGAGCCGCCAGTAAAGATCCTCTCTGAACTTCTTTTCCCTGATGGCGTTCATCAAATTCTGGTTGGTCGCGGCGATGATCCGGATATTGACATACTCGGGCTTGTTGCTGCCCACCGGGAAAAATCGCTTATTTTCCAGGACGTCCAGAATTTTAACCTGCATGGCCGGGGACAGCTCCCCGATTTCATCGAGAAATATGGTGCCGCCGTCGGCGTTTTTCAGAAGGCCGATTTTCCCCTTGACATTGGCGCCGGTAAAGGCTCCCGGCATATAACCGAACAACTCGCTCTCCAGCAGCCCGTCCGGGATGGCGCCGCAGTTGATGGCCACAAAGGGCTTATGGTTCCTTGGGCTGCGCTCATGCACCATCTGGGCCAGGTAGCTCTTTCCAGTGCCACTCTCACCCAAAATCAGGATATTACAGTCAAACTTTGCGGCTTTTTCCAGATCTGCCAGGCACTGCGCAAACAGGCTGCTCTTTCCGATGATCTCTTGTGAAAAATCCAGATTGATAGACTCAATGGGATTTCTGAGATCACGGTAGCTTAAATCCACGGCGCGGATGTTATCCAGCGAGGTGGACACCATCAGCTCAAACTCGTCGTTGTCATTATAGACCGGAACATTGATACAGATCATGCTCCGGTTCGTTTTGTAGTAGATGTTTTCTGTCACGATCGCCCGGTGGGACTGCCTTGTGATCTCAAAGCTGTAAGGGTCCCAAAGGTTCTTTTTGGCCGCCCTGCTGTTTTTATTGATCAGCTCCTCGGGCGGCACCCCGTACAGCCGCATGGCCGCCGGATTGATGTAAATGATACGGCCGTTTTTGTCCAGAACGTAGATTTCTGAGAAGGCGTTTTCCAGAATTGTCAGCAATGTCTCGCGGGGTATGGCGTTTAAATAATCGATATACTCTTGTGAATGGGATGGCTTTGATATATCCAGCATGGCTTTGTACCAATTCCTTTGTTTATTTTTTCATCAGCGCTTTTCAGGCTTTACGCTTTCTATTATACCTTAGAGAGGGCAGCAGGAACAGCTTAAATGTTTTCCCATTCAAAAAGGCTGTCCGCAGATTGCGTGACAGCCTGAAAGCCGGGCTGGCTATAGTATCCATTCCTTTGGCAGCAGCTCCTCGACCATTTTCTGCTGCTTTTTGTCCAGTTCCACCGGCACATATTCTTCCAGGCGCTTCTTCCAGGCCTGAGTTGCCCGTTCCTGTACACTGATAGCATTGTCTTCCTTTTTCCAGTTTGAATACGCCTTCCGGTTGGCAATTTCAGGAAATACAAAATCGTTCCGATATATTTTGGAGGTTCTGGCCAGATAATTGGCGGAGTGCTCGATTTTTTCCATTTTATCCATATAAAGATTTTCTTCCTTAAACTCAACGCCTCTTAAGAAACGGCCGCAGATTTTATAGGTGTCCTCATCCATCATAAATTTCTCATAGCCCAGGGTATTAAAGGAGTCCATGATCCCGGCCAGCATGTAAACCAGCTCCGGCTCACACATCAGGGCAGAAAGGCCGACCATGGTGGATTCTCTGCCGGACTGGTAGTCGTCCTGCTTGGCGTCGGACAGACAGCCGTGAGATCTTTTGGGCAGTCCGTAAAAATTAGCAAGCTCATTTTCGACAAACCATTCCACGCTTGTCTCCGCGCCGCCGCATACGCAGAGCGAGAAACGGAGGTCTGTTTCCAGGGCGCAGAACTGATAGATAACCGGCGCGCCGGGGTTTACCACCTGTGTGGCCACGATCCCCGCAAGACGTTCGGTGTTATTCTGAATAATGGCGCCAGACAGAGACGGCGGCGCCGTCAGCCCTGCAAGGCCAACGCCGGCGATACAGCTGCACTGTCCGTTTCTCGCATACTCAATGATGGTCTCACACATCAGGCGGTCCCAGGTAAAGGGCGGCGCGCTGGTGATCAGGGTCGACATGAGCACCTGGTCATGGATATCGTTGAACTCCTTGGCCAGCTGGATGGCCCGCTGACAGGTTTCCCGGCTTCCGTTCAGGCCTGCCAGCGGTTTATCGCTGTAGATCATGGGTGTCAGGGTCATAAAATCGGTTTTGTACTCTGCCGGCACATCGCCCGGGTGCAGCAGCTCACAGTCGATGACATCGATCACGTCGCTTGTCTGAAACAGCTTCACAAAGTTGACGAAATCCTCTGCGGTCGCTGGTCGGTGTTCTCCCTCCTTGAGCACATTGATCGGCCCCAGTGAGGACTGGCCAATGGTTTTTTTCTGGGTTGTCCCAACACGGTACTTGTGCCCCCGGGACACATAGTCAAAATTTCTCGGGCAGGAAGCCAGGGCGTCGTCGACTTCCTCTTCTGTTATATAGACAAGCTCGCCGTCAACCTTAAAGCCCTTTTTACGAAACAGCTCCAGCAGCTCCTCTGAGCAAAATCGTATGCCTTTATTCTTTAATAAATACAGTGACTTTTCGTGGATGAGTTCGATGGATTCCTGTGTGACAAAGCTTCTTGTAAAATTCCGTTTATACATATTCATACCTCCAGTATTTGATGCTGTTTAGGTAATGCAATATTTATGCCAAAACCAAGAAATCCCATTGCTGGGCGTTTCCCGGCTTCTTTTCAGGTCATGAATACGGTATTTTTTCTTTTCACGCGAACGAAAAACATTCATTTGAACGAATTTAACTCATCACTTTTCGGAAAATCATCGTAAAACCCTTTAATATTCCCCTTTTTTCCAGCCACTGGTTTGGCATGTTTATTGCGTGTTTATAGTAAGTAAGAAAATATAAGAAGGGGGAAGGCTGTTGCGGCACTGCAAAGCTTCTAAGCTGCAACAGCCTGAAAACGAAATGAAATCTGACAAAAAATCACCTTTTTCCATGGTCAACGGCTGGACCTTTTTTCCGCCGCTCATCTTTACTGTGCTGCTGACAGCGGTGGTCATGGCCAACCCGACGGTTGCCGGCAATGTGCTGGAAACACTCTTTTCCTTCATCACAGATAAGTTTGCCTGGCTGTTTGACTGGTACTATCTGGCCCTCATCGTCGTTGTGCTCGTCCTGGCCTTTGGGCCGCTCGGAAAAAAACGCTTCGGCAATGAAAAGCCTGAGTACTCTACCCTTTCCTGGCTGGGCATGATCTTTACCGGTGCGGCAGGCCTCGGCGTGCTCACCTGGACAAGTGTAGAATGGCTGTACACCTACCAGTCCCCCATGTGGGGTGTGGAGACCGGCACTGTGGAGGCTCTCCAGCAGGCTGCCATGATGCCGCTGTTTCATTGGGGTCCTGTCTTTTATCTGGGTTATGCCCTGATCGCGGTTCTCTTTGCTTACCAGTTCTACTGTAAAAAGGTGGACGACACGCTGCCAAGCACAGCCTGCATTTCCCTGATCGGTAAAAAACGCGCCCGGGGCGGTCTGGGCAAAACCATTGACATCATCTATATCGTCGCCCTGCTCTCCTCTGTCGTCACTTGTGTGGGTGTCAATGTCCCCACGCTGGTCGCCATCATCACCAATATTATTGGCTATGAGCCGCCTTTTATCGTCTCCATTGTCCTGATCATGGCCTGGAGTATCATCATGGCGTTCCTCCTGTTCGCAGGACTTAAAAAAGGGATTGGCCTGCTCAGCAATATCCGCGTGTATGTAGGCTTTGGGATTCTGGTTTTCGTTCTGCTCTTTGGACCATCCTTCTTTATGCTCAACAGCTTTACAGACGGTCTGGGGATGCTCATGCAGAACACCTTCCACCTTGTCTGCAATACAGACCCTTACGCCAAATCCGGTATTCCCCAGAACTGGACCGTTTTTTATTACGCCTGGTACATTACCATGTCCATTCAAAACGGCGTTTTCTATGGCCGTATCTCAAAGGGCCGCACAGTACGTGAGCTTGTTCTGGGGCTGCTCGGCGCTACGGTCATCGGCACTTATATGTTCTTTATTGTGTTCCAGGGTTTCTCCATTAACACTTTCCTGGAGCAGGGCCTGGATTTGGGCACAATCCTCGCAGAAGGCGGACAGGGCGCAGCCATCGCGGCGATCTGGAAATACCTCCCCTTTGCAGGTATCCTGATGCCGGTGCTCTTTATCTTTGCCAATATCTGTATGCAGACCCTTTTAAACGCCAATGCCTACAGCATGGCCATGTCCACCACCAAGGTGTTGAAAAGCGGGCAGGAGCCGCCCTCCTGGATTAAGATTTTCTGGTCGCTGTGTATCGGTGTTATCAGCATTGCCCTGTTGATGATCGGCGGTATCCGCCCCTTCCAGACCATTACCGTTATCTGCGGTGTGCCCGCCCTTGCGATCATCGCGTTGATGGCACTGTCCTTTTTTAAGGATATCCGGAAAAATGGCTGGCGTCTCTCAGACAGCAAGGAAACCGAAGAAACACCTCCCGAATCCTCAGAAAGCATCGAAGCCGCCCGGCCGGCCGTTTCGATGGAAAACAAAGAATAGAAAAAAGGCGGCAGCCCTGTAAGAAACAGCAGCTGCCGCCTTTTAATTTTATCTAAAAGGTGATGATTCCCTTTTTCATAACCTTACGGTCCAGCAGCTTTTCATAAGCCGCGATACTATCGTCAAAGCTGAAATAATCCGAAATAAAATCCTTGATTTGAAGCTGTCCAGAACGCATCCATTCCACTACCTGTTCATGTGCCTTGCCTTCCTCGCTCTTTCTGGGCATCTGCTGGTAGATGACACGCCAGTTATAATCGGCCTGGCTGAAATCAATGGTAATCTCTTCCTTTTCCGGCACACCATAGCAAAGCACCGCACCGCGGTCCTTGATCAGGCCCATGCCCTGGTTTACAATGGCCGGTGAGCCCGCAGCGTCCAGCACAAAGTCTACGCCGTCCGGGAAAATCTTCCGCACTTCCTCACGCACATCCTGAGTCTTACTGTTGATCAGATACGTAGCGCCGTGGGCCCTGGCCTGCTCCAGCTTTTCAGGGATAATGTCGCAGGCGATCAGGTTTTTAACGCCCAGCAGACTCATGAATTTCATATAGGTCAGGCCAACCGGGCCGCAGCCAAAGACCACAACCGAATCAGTGGGCTGGATGCCGAAATAACGAATGGAGGACAGTACCTCGCGGAAGGTAATGATCATCACTGCGTCTACCGGGTCCAGATCATCATCAAGCACTGTCTGAGCAAAGGCACATTCTGGCACTTCACTCTCAGGATAGGCCTGGGCATCACACACCACTGCGTACTCACTCAGCGCGCCCCAGCCTGAGCCAAGGCCCGGCAGATTTTCGGCATCCGGATCGACAAATGGCAGCAGCACCTTGTCGCCAGGCTTTAACCCCTTAACCTTTGCGCCGACTTCAACGACCTCGCCAACGCCTTCATGGCCCAGCATGATCGGGTATACCGATTCCGGAAAGCCCTTAAAGGTACGGTGAAGCAGCTTGACATCTGTCCCGCACATTCCGCAGGCGATTGTCTTAACCAACGCCTGGTGCTCATCGTATTTTGGCTTGTTTACTTCCTCAAGAGACATACTTCCATCTTTTCCTACAACCAATGTTCTCATATTTTCCTCCTCAAAGCAATGCAGTACTCCTGGTCTTCCCCTTTGAAATCCAGGGCACTCGTATCATGTTTTAATGTAATTACATAATAACGTAAATTCTTTAATAGGTATACTAGCACAGTCTTTGGAGAAAAGCAACAAAATTCTTTTACTTAAAGGCGTTTTTTATCCAATTCCCTTTTATTTCTCAGTCAAATCCTCACAATATTTTTTTACCAGACGAAAAGCCTTGTTTTGCGATATCTTTAATTTCTTCTGCACTCCTACGATCGTTTTCTCGATACGGTAGATTTCACGGATAATCTGTCGTTCATAGGCTTCAATCATCAAATCAAAATCGAAACTATCGGTATTATTGCTTCGGTCCTCCTCTGTATAAATCGTTGACGGCAGCTTATCCGGCTGTATCGTGTAGCCAGGCGATAGAATATAGCACCGGTCAATGACATTTTTCAACTCCCGTATATTTCCCGGCCAATGGTATTTTAAAAGCAGCGGAAAAATCTGAGAAGAAAACTTCTTTTGAATGGTATTATTTTGATTATTGAGCTTTAAAAAATAAAAGGCAAGGGGAATAATGTCATCCCTCCGCTCCCTAAGCGATGGTATCCTTGACGTTATGGCATTGATTCTCCAGTACAGATCCTCTCTGAATTTTCGCTCTTGAATCAGCTGCTCTAAATTCTGATTTGTAGCCGTGAGAATTCTCACATCTGCCTCGACGTAATTTTCTGCGCCAATCGGCAAAAACTTTCCGGATTCAATCACATACAGCAGCTTAGCCTGCAGAGAAAGGGGCAGATCTCCAATTTCATCTAAAAACAGCGTTCCATGGTCCGCAAGCTGAATTAACCCCTTTTTTCCCTTGGCACCCGCGCCGGTAAACGCATGCGGAACATAACCAAAGAGCTCCGATTCCAAAAGGTTTTCCGGAATAGCCGCGCAGTTAATATCCCAAAACGGCTGATTCTTTCTATCACTGGAATCATGAATAAATTTTGCCGTCAGGGATTTACCTACACCGGATTCTCCCAAAATCAGTATCGGTGTTTTTGATTTTGCCGCACGCCTGAGCAGCACCAGCTCTTTCAGATAGTTTTGGCTTTCACCGATAATATTTTTAAATGGACTTTCCTGCTTATCAGAAAGCTCCGATTCTTCTTCATACACCTTATCAAAGCTTTCAATGTTTTCCTGAAGCAGGGAGACCATCATTTCCAGTTCATGGTCTTCATTGAACACCGGATTGACAATGGTTGTCAGGGCTTCCTGGGAATTGAAATGCATCTGTTTATAAAAAAGTGTCCGTTTAACCTCCAGCATTTCTTTGTAGGCTGGCGGGCTGACAACCCCCTGCCAAATCCCCCAATTACGCAGCGACACCAGCTCTTCTGGTGTTTTCCCATAGTGCTTTGTTACCGCTGGGTTTGCGTATATGGTATTGCCATCTTTATCATTGACCAAAATGGCAGAAAAAATATTTTCCAGTATTTTAATATAGACTTCCTTTGGCAGACTGTTTAAATATTTTATGTATTCTGAGCTGTGCTTAAATGTATTATCCATGCTTCTTCTCCTTTTTAGCCTATCATACCATCGAACACTTTCTCGAACAACTTTAAAATCTATTTATAAATTAAAAAAACATAAATTTAATTTATTATTAGTTTAATCGGCAAAATTATAATGCATTATTCCTGCAAAACCCTCGATTTTTGATTTGGCATGATTATTGCATTGATAAATGGCATGTACAAATCAGACAGGGTTACCGGTAATAATTATCTCAGGAGGAAATACGATGTATCTTAACCGCAATTTATTTGACAAATTTATGAGCCCGAGTGATATCGAAATGGTTCATGAATACACTTTGAAAGTTTTAGATGAAATCGGCATTATTTTTGAAAGTGAGCGCGCTTTGGAAATTTTCAGACAGCATGGCGCCCGCGTCGAAGGCGAGACCGTTTATATCAGCGAGCAGCTTCTGCACGAAGCCCTCAAAACCGCACCGTCAGAGTTTGAGCTTTTCGCCCTTGGCAAATCCGTTAAAATCGGCAAACGCTATGAGCCCGTGACCGTAGGCAATCCGGCACACTTCCAGATCATCCACACGGACGGCACCATTAAGAACACCACGCTTGATGATGTGGTTAATTTCCATAAACTGGCTGAAACCAGCGGGGTCATCAGAATGAGCACCAGTGTTGGTTATGACACCGATGATATTGACAAATCACTTGATAACATGTACATGCCTTACGTTGCACTTGGGCTGAAATACAGCTCAAAACCCGTTTATCAGGCAAACGCCGTTACTCCCCTAAACTGGAAAAACAAAGATTTGTCGGCGGCAACAAAGGAGATTGCTGTCTTTCATAAAAAGTTTTTCGATCTCTGGGATAAACCGGTTGTCTTATCCAACCTCGCGCTCATCTCTCCACTTGCGATCGGCAGTGAAGTCCTTTCAAATATGTTCGGCCTGCTCGAAGAGGATCAGCCCGTCATCTTTATCGACTGCGGCATGACAAACCTGACTTCGCCGCCAACGCTGATGGGTTCGATCATTCAGAGCAACGCAACGCTTCTGGCCGCGATCATTCTCACACAGCTCATTAATCCTGGTGTTCCCGCAATGTATGGAAGCGTCAGCGGGCCAACAGATATGCGTACCTTACAGCTCGCTGTCGGTGCGCCAGAATCAATGCTTATTCAAATGGGCCTGCTTGCCATGGGACGCTACTATAATCTGCCAATCCGGACCGGCGTCGGCGTCTCAAGCGCATTGGACGCCGACTACCAGGCCGGAGCAGAAACAATGATGATGCTTCTGACAGGTCTTGTAGGAAAATCCGACTTTATTCTTAACGCAGCCGGCCCACTTGCAACCTACAATATGGGCAGCTACGAAAAATACGTTTTGGATGAAATTACAGCCGGTTATCTTAAGCGTGTTAATCAGGGCATAATGATTTCAGATGAAAAGGCCTGTTTTGACCTTATGAAAAAAGTCGGTCCAAGAGGCGACTACCTTAAAGGCCGAACATCAAAAGACTATCGTGAAGAACACTATCTGCCCAAAATTTTCAACCGTCAGGGTGGTAATTCAACTGTCATTATCGAAAAAAACGGTACTTTAAGAGATAAAGCCGCCAGAGAAGTTAAAGAAAGGCTCGAGTCCTACAAGCTTCCGGATACCACCAGTGTTCAGCAAAAGCTGCTTAACACTTATCTGCCGCCACAATACCGATATTAATGGCGGCAATCGCCAAACGCTGCAAATTTAACGGCAATTTCGGGAAGCTGCATAAGGTTACTTTTATTCTGCTTCCCGACTTCCTAATTTTATAGAAAGAGGTCTGCACACATGAATCCCGCAATATTCAAAGGCAAAGGCAAAGGCAAACGCAACCTTATTTTGGTATTGTTAAGCTTTTTAGGCCGGGTGCCTTGTTTTTTCTCCATGCTTTACACGTTTTGCCCTTCGCGTTCTTTTTCAACCATATCCTCACAGTGCTTCTTAACAAGCCGGTAAGCTTTATTCTGTGAAAGGCCCAGCGCTCTCTGGACACTGGCAATGGTTTTCTTTTTCTGGAAGGTTTCACGGATCAGCTGGCGTTCAAAGGCATTCATCACCGAATCGTAGTCGCTGGCGGCACTCTCGTAATAACTGTCGGCCACTTTTGAGATATGTCCTGGAAGCTTGTCTGGATAAATCGTGTACCCTGGCGACAAAATATAGCATCGGTCAATGACGTTTTTTAATTCGCGTACGTTACCGGGCCAGTCATATTGGAGCAGTAAGGGCAAAAACTCCGGCGCAAAAAATTTCTGCATAGTGTGTGTTTTGTTATTTAATTTTAGAAAATGAAACGCGAGAGGCACAATGTCCGCTTTCCGCTTTCTCAGCGGTGGAATCGTGGAGGATATGGCATTAATCCGCCAGTACAGGTCCTCCCTGAATTTCTTTTTGGCAATCCGCTTTTTTAGATTTTGGTTAGTGGCTGTAATAATCCTGACATCGGCTTCAATATAGTTCTCAGAGCCTATGGGCAGAAACTTTCCGGTTTCAATAACATACAAAAGCTTGGCCTGAAGCGACTGGGGCAAGTCTCCTATTTCATCCAGAAACAGTGTTCCGCTGTCCGCCATCTGAATAAGCCCTTTTTTGCCCTTGTTCGACGCTCCGGTAAAGGCGTGGGGCACATAGCCGAACAGCTCTGATTCCAGCAGGTTTTCCGGAATTGCCGCGCAGTTAATGTCGACAAAGGGCCTGTCCTTTCGCTCACTGGAATCATGGATATATTTTGCGATCAGGGATTTCCCAACGCCGGATTCTCCCAGCAGCAGTATCGGCGTCTTTGACCTGGCCGCCCGCCTGAGCAGTACCAGCTCCTTCAGATAATTCTGACTTTCGCTGACAACATTCTTAAAAGGGCTGGCGCTGTTCTCATCCCGGTCAAGCTTCATCGCGTTTTCTTCATAAGTTTTATCAAAATCTGTGACGTTTTCCTGCAATACGCCTACAATAAGCTCAAGCTCATTGTCTTCATTCATAATCGGCGTCGCAATTGTTGTTAAAACCTCCTGTGAGTTAAAATGCATTTGCCGGTAGAAGAGGGTTCTTTTCTTCTCGAGCATTTCCTTGTAAACCGGAGGACTCACGATCCCCTGCCAGATTCCCCAGTTCGGCAGATTAATCAGCTCCTCCGGTGTTTTTCCATAATGCCTTGTCACTGCCGGATTGGCGTAAACGGTATTTCCGTCTTTATCATTAACATAAATTCCGGTGAAAATATTTTCAAGGATTTTGATGTACGTTTCCTTTGGCAAGGATTCTAAGTATTGCTGGTATTTTTCACTGTGTTTTTTTTGAGTATTATCCATTGTTTTCTCCCCCTTTTCTATAATTATATATAATTAGATGATTTTTGTCCCCGCTTTTTTGGAAAATAAAATTAAATTTAGATGATATTTTTATCTTTTTACAAAAAATCCTTGATTCTAACACGGTTTTACGAAGTGGCACGGTTTTTGCTTTATTAAAAGCTGTGCACATTCGAAGCTTGAGATTATCGATAATCAACTAAACCATTTGATTTGGGCACGGCTGCCTGTCTGAAGGGTGTGCTGTCTCATCAGAAGAAAGGTCTGTAAAATGGAACAAAAACTTACACGCGGGAAAAGAAATGTTATTTTGATATTATTGAGTTTTCTGGCTGGTATGGTCTATTTCATCCCATACTTTCAGCTGACTTACTATGATCAGATGATCCGGATTCTGGGATTGACGAACACACAGCTCGGCTTTATCGGAACAGCGGTTGCCCTTGTAAATTTCATCTGTTATATTCCCAGTGGCTATATGGCGGATAAGTTTGACTCAAAGCTGCTCTTAATTCTGAGCGCCGTGGGCATGGCTGTCACCTCGCTGGTGTATTCGCTTCTTCCTTCCTACACTATTGTCCTGATTATTCATGGCTTCTTTGCTGTTTTCAGCATTCTCACTTTCTGGTCGCCTTATCTGAAGTATCTCAGAATGCTCGGCGATGAAAATGAGCAGGGGAAAATTTTTGGGATGAGCGAGGCTTTCAGAGGTGTTATGGCAACAGCCATTTCCTTTTTGTGCCTTTTTATACTCGGCTCCATCGCCAACGAAGCGCTGGGCTTTCAAACCATTATATGGGTAAATGCGGGCCTCTTTATTATCATTGCCGTTGCGCTGGCGCTTGTTCTGCCAAAAGACGTAAAGGATCAGGCCGGAGCCTCTGATAACACAAAGCAATACCGGATGATCGACGCGCTGAAATTAAAGGGAACCTGGCTCACAATTTTTGTGATCGCCTGCGGAATTACTGTTTACATGTGCTGTACCGGTTATCTCGGCACTTATACGACGCAGATTCTAAATCTGCCTGAGAGCGTTGCCAGTACCATTTCAATTTTCAGAAATTATATTATCGTTTTTCTCTCCGGCATTATCGGTGGGGTCATTGCAGATAAAATGTCCACCAAAAGCAAAGCTGTGGCCATTTTCTTTGGACTGACCGGGGCTCTGGGTCTGTCGCTCATCTTCAGCAGCCAGGTGGTCGCGCTGTCCATCGCATTGACACTGTTCCTGTCGCTTTGCTTTAACGCCATCAAATCCACTTACTGGTCTGTGATGGGTGAAGCCGGCATTCCTCTGGAAATGACTGGTATGTGCACAGGCGTTATCTCCTGTATTGGATTCATTCCTCAGATTCTGGTCAGTCCCATTGCCGGCTCATGGATAGACGCCGCTACGGCCGCCGGAAATGTCAGCGCCGGGTTCAATAAAATATTTATCCTGCTGGGAGCCGCCAGCTTGCTTGGAATACTGGCCTGCCTGCTCATCCATAAAGAATGTAAAAAAAATCAAACGGCATAAAAAATATGCGTCATTGTAAAAGGAGCTTAAATGAAAGAACTCTTTAAAAAAATGGATAAGCCTGTATTTCTGACGGCTTTCACTGTCTGCGGGCTGCTTATTCTGAGCTTTTTTATCATCCCCGTCCAGATGGGCAGAATTTCTGAAGGTATCTTTACTTTTCTTCTGCAAAACTTTAAATGGTGCTTCGTTTTAGCAGCCGATGGCATTATTATTTTCTGCCTGGTTCTTGCCTTCAGCAAATACGGGCGTATCCGGCTTGGCAAGGACACGGATAAGCCGGAATACAGTAATTTAAGCTGGTTTGCAATGATGTTCAGCGCCGGTATGGGTGTCGGACTTATCTTCTTTGGCGTGACTGAGCCCATGTCGCATTTTATGGACCCATTAACAGCGCAGGCCTGGACCAGCGACGCGGCCAGAGAGAGCATGTACATTACCTTTTTTCACTGGGGGATTCATCCCTGGGCGATTTATGCCTCCGTTGCTCTGCCCTTTGCCTATTTCCATTACCGGCGCCAGACCAGTCCTCTGGTGAGCGCCTGCATCACGCCGCTTTTTTCCAAAAAAAAGCACCGCGTTCTGGATATATCGGTCGACGCCTTTACCATTGTCATCACACTTCTCGGGATTTCGATCTCTTTTGGATTAGGCGCGTTACAGATCACCTCTGGACTGAATATGGTATTTGGCATTCCAAATTCCCTGTTCACGACAATCTGTGTGATTATCGCCGGCACGGTCTCCTTTACGCTTTCCTCTATGCTCGGCATTGAAAAAGGCATGAAGCGGTTGAGTGATTTTAATATGCAGCTGGCAGTTGCCTTTATCCTGTTTGTCTTTATCTTTGGGCCCACGGTTTATATTATCAACTCACTGCTTGAAGGAATCGGCGGCTATTTATCCAATTTTGTGACGCTCTCCTTTTTTACAGACGCCCAGCAAGCCGTAGAAACTGCCAAGGGATATGACTGGATGAGCAGCTGGACCATTTTCTACTGGGCCATGTGGATTCTCTGGTCCCCTTTTGTGGGTATTTTCATCGCAAAAATCTCAAAGGGGCGTACGATCCGGGAATTCATCACGGTGGTTTTGCTGCTTCCCACCCTTTTCAGCTGTATCTGGTTCTCCGTAATCGGTGGAAGCGCATTAAAGCTGAGCCAAAACGGCAGCAGCACCGTTATCGACGCCGTGCTTAAGGACAGCACCGGCGGCATCTTTGCCCTGCTGCAAAGTCTGCCCGTTCCTTTGATATCCTGTATCCTGATCATGGTGAGCCTTGCGATTTTCTTCATTACCTCGGCCGACGCATCGACCCAGGTTCTGGTCACCATGAGCTGTAAGGGAAAAGAAACCGACAGCCATTTCTTCCGGGTTTTATGGAGCCTTCTGATCGGCGCACTGACCTGTATGCTGGTCTTTTCCGGCGGCATCAACGCCATGCAGCAGGTTTCCGTTTTCTTTACACTGCCCTATATTATCATTATTGGCCTTTTGTTAATAAGCTTATATTCAAGTCTGAAAAAAGACGAAAACATACAATGAATGGAGTAAAAATTATGAAAAACTATGAAAATTATGTCAGCAAAGCGGATATTGAAAAAATTCACGAACATACCCTGCGTATTTTATCAGAAATCGGCATTCAATTTGAACACGAAGGCGCGCTGGACCTTTTCAGAAAGCACGGTGCAAGAGTCGAAAACGAAACCGTCTATATTTCTGAAGCACTGCTGAATGAGGTTTTAAAGTACGCAAAAAAACAGTTTACCATCACCTCCTGTAAGGGAAATCTTGAAATCGGCAGCGGTGAGCAGTATGGCGTGCCCATTCTCGGAAATGTGTACCGCCACCACCACAACGGCCGTATCGAAAAACTGACTGATCAGGATGTAACCGACCAGTTCAAGCTTTCTGACACCAGTGACATCACAAAAGTTTCCACCATGAATTACTTTTTAAGCTACGACGATTCCTACACTGAGGACCAGAAGGTCTTTGGAAATGTTGCCATGGTTTTAAAATACAGCCAAAAGCCCATGCTCATGGCTGCCCCGAACACCTTTGTCATCGACGGCAGGGATAAGGGCTCGAAGGCCTACCGCAAAAGTCTTGAGCTGGTCAACCGTTTCGAGGGCACCGAGGGCACTCACAGCGCCTATGTTGTCAACACGCTGTCTCCGCTTACCTTAGACCATGATCCAATCGAACGTATTTTTATTCTGGCCGAAACCAACCAGGCCATGATCATCACACCCTGCGCCATGCCGCTAATGACAGCGCCGCCATCTCTGGCCTCCATGATCGCCATGACAAATGCCGAAATTCTCGCGGGCTATACCCTTGCCAAGCTCATCAATCCCGATGCCAACGTCGTCTACGGCAACACCTCTGCGGCCACGGACATGCGTACCATTCAGCTTGCAATCGGCTCGCCGGAGTGCTCACTGGTTGTCTACGCTGTTGCGGGGCTGGCAGACCGCTACGGTCTTCCTTTCCGGACCGGCGGCTCTCTGAGTGACGCCAAAGAGCTGGATGTACAGGCCGGTGCAGAGTCCATGATGAATATCCTGACCACAAGAAATGCCGGAGCCGATATTGTCTTCCATACCTGCGGCTGCATGGGCTCCTTTAATGTTTCCGATTTTGAAAAGTTTCTGATTGATGAGGAAATTCACCACATGGCCTGCCGGATGACTGCTGGCATCAACTGCAGTGATGAAAACTTCTGCTTTGATCTGCTTAAAAAAACGGGTCCCCGCGGTGCTTTCCTGAAGGGACGGACGCCAAAGATGTATCGTGACGAGGTCTATCTGCCAAAATATTTTAATAAGGACGACCCAAACCAGTGGCAGAACAAGGGCAGCATTTCTGTCAACAATAAGGTGGCGGAAGAAGTCAAAAAGCGTCTGGAAAGCTTTGAGCCAGCACAGATCACAAAGGAACAGGCTGAGCTGCTGAATCCCTACATTCACGAAAAATACCGGAACACATTATAATAGCATTTGAAATTAAAAGGGCAGGTTAGCGTGATGATCGCTTACCTGCCTTTAAACTTTTTATAAGGTCATGCTATTTTTCCTGCAAGCCAGGATGCTGCCTCCGGATTGTGTATCAGCAGGCTTACAAGTCCCACAATGACCACTAAAATGAAAATGCAGACAAGATGGGTCTTTTTATGCATTGCCAGAATAGCCACATACTCCCGCAGGAGGGCATTGTACCAAAAATAAAATTTTGTTTTCGCTCCGATACCCTGGGCCTTGAGATGAGCTTTTCTGGCGTAGATGCCTGCCCGGAACACATGGTAATTGGAGGTGGCGAACAGAATGCGCAGATGCTTCATATCCGGCTCCCGGCTTTGGATGAGCTGTCTGGAAAACAGCATGTTCTCAAAGGTATTTTTCGATTGGTCTTCGACCAGGACATGGTCCTCGGGTATGCCCTGCTCCAGAGCGTACTGCTTCATGGCATCGCCCTCGGCAACCTGCTCGTCGCCACCCTTACCGCCAGACATGATGAGCATGGGCGGTTTCTTTCGCTTATCTGCCTGTCTTCTGTAGACCTTGAGAGCCCTGTCGATACGGCCTGCCAGCAGCGGTGTGACTGTCCTTCCGTCAACCAGTCCCGAGCCCAGCACAATAATATAATCCTGCCTCAAAAGCGGCCGGTATATTCCGTAAATAAAAGAGGACAGGATAAAATTTGAAAACATCACCAGCAGGTACAACAAAATGGTATTGACCAACAGCATCACAACTGAGAGCACATCGTTGATCTCGACGTTTTTAAAGGTGACCATTCCCAAAAACAGCCACAGCAGAATGCCCACGCCCACCAGCAGGCTGAGCAGATTGGCTTTGCTCCGCCCTTCCTTTCTCAGCAGGGTCACAGCGCTGTAAAAGGAAATGGCCAGAATAATAAATACGCCGGTCAATAAAATCAGCGTGGCCATTATCCCGATGATGACCACCAGGAAAAATAAAAACGGATTTCCCGTCTCATCAACCAGAAGGACGAGCGAAACGCCGCTGAGCATCAGCAGGATAAAAAACAGAAAGCCATTGATCAGCCTTCTTCTGTCCTGCAAATACACCACCAGGAAGAATAACAGGTAAATGAGATTAATCGCATATATAAGCATGGTTTTTCTCCTTATTTGCAACTTTTACTTTCTTTATACCCATCTTCATATTATTCCTACCGCATCTGCCTGCCTTAAAAAGAAAAACGCCTGTCACCAGACGTTCTTCTTTATAGCATAATTTAATTAGGGAGCGCAATGATCATGCCAGAAGCATTGGCAGTATCGAAAAATTAAAGATCTGCAGTATTGCGATGGTGAAAGCCGGCGGATCAATGTGACTGTCGGCATTGGTATTGAAGGTACGGGCCGCGATGTCGCAGAGCACAGCGCCGAGCATCCCGATAATGAGCCCGCCGATAATCGACAGAACCGCGTTCTGGGTTACCGCAAAGACCGTAAGCACAGTGGTGGCCGCCGGTAAAATGATCTGGTGAAGGTTTTCCATTGGCAGCTTCATGGGCAGCCACAGGAAACAGATGGCCGCAATCCCAAAGGCAAAGGAGCCCATGTTGTTAAACAGGTACATGGCTTCCTGAGAGCCGTCAAGCCCCATCTGTCCGAGCGCCACGGTAATACAGCCTACCAGCAGGCTGCTGCCGGCGCCCAGAACCAGCAGAAAGGTAAGCCGGTTTTTATCCGGCAGAAAGACATGCTTCTCTCCTTCCCATTTCCCGAAAAAGCCACTTGTCCCCAGTGTGAGGCGGGTGAGCAGGCCGTTTAAGAACACCGTAATGGCTACCGTATCGGTCCAGCCCGCCAGGTTGAGAACATTGACCCCAAACAGGTCCGAAATTACAAACTCGATAAGATAGCCCACCACGCCAAACGCACCGCCGATTAACAGCGCCATACCGTCGTTGTATTTACACAGCGGCGTAATAATATCGGCGCCGCTCTCCATCTTTCCCCTGCGCATGAGATAAGCGCCAGCGGCCGCCGCGCCGCAGAATGAGATATGCGGTCCGAACCACGAGCCAAAGCTGACAAAGGGTATCATCGGCGCACCCGCCGCGCCGCCCAGAATAGCCGCAACCACTGTAATCCCTGTAAAAATAAAGGCCGTTACCCCGCCGATACACGCGCCGAACACACCGCCGCCAAAGGCGGCAATTAACATCAAAATATCCATATTTTCAAATCCCCTTATTTATCCTCTATCAACCGTTATGCGATTTCCTTTGCTACCTTTGCGGCAGACCCTGCGTCCTCCGCAAAGGCGTCCGCGCCGATCTCATCGGCAAAAGCCTGGGTGACCGGCGCGCCGCCGACCATAATCTTAAAGCTCTTTTCCACATCCGAGCCTTTAATGGCTGCCACCGCGTCGCCGAGCGCGGGCATGGTGGTTGTGAGAAGGGCGGAAAGCCCCACAATTTTCACATCCGGATGCTCACGGATGGTCTCAAGGATCACCTCGTTTTTCACATCCACACCCAGGTCGATGACCTCAAAGCCTGCGCTTTCGATCATCATCCCCACCAGGTTTTTGCCAATGTCGTGAAGGTCTCCCTCAACGGTGGCCAAAATGTACTTTCCCCTGGAGCCGGTGGCGCCTGTTGACAGATGCGGCTTCAAGACCTCTACCCCTTTTTTCATGGTCTTTGCCGCAATGAGCATTTCCGGCACATAGATATCGCCATTTTTAAATTTTTCCCCTACCTTATCCATGGCGCCGATCATGCCTGTGTTTAAAATATCCATTGCGCCGCAGCCCTCGTCCAGGGCTTCCTGCACCAGGCCGGCAATGATCTTTTTCTTTCCCTTTTCAACTGCCTGGCAGATTTCATCAATTTTCATCATTTTAACCTCTTTTCATTTCACATTTCCAAACATGCCGTCACGGTAAGCGTTGATATACTCGATACAGTATTCATCCTCGCCCAGCAGCGCCTCAGCCGCGTAGATCAGGCCCATCATGTCCGCATTCAGCGGGTCCAGAATCGCGCTGTCCATTCCCGCGTTCATGGCCAGAATCATAAAGCCCTGGTTGATGTATTTGCGGGCTGGCAGGTTAAAGGAAATATTACTGGCCGCCCCGGTCACATGGACCAGGGGATACCGTTTTTTGATTTCCCGGATGGTTTCTGTGACAGTCTCAATACCATCCTCAGACGCGCAGAGCATTTCCACCAGCGGGTCGATATGCATACGTCCCGGCGCGATGCCATAGGCCTTTGCCTTATCCATAATGGCTTCAAAAATCTCCAGCCGCTTTTCCGCTGTTTTGGGAATACCAGAGTCGTCGCAGAGCAGCGCCGCGCACTCCCATTTTGTATCTGCGATGGCCGGGAAAATAGTATCAATCTTATTCCCCTCAAGGGATACAGAATTGATCAGCCCTTCTTTATTGCAGTGTGGCAGTACCTCCCTGAGCACCTCCGGTGACGGGCTGTCCACCGCCAGCGGCGTGTCAGTCACGGCCTGAACCGCCTCAACCATCCATTTCAGGGTTTCTGCCTCGCGCTTTTCCGGCACCGAGGCGCAGACGTCGATAAAATCCGCGCCGGCAGTGCTTTGTTTTTCAGCCAGCTCCTGCAAAAATGCCGCGTCCTTTTCTTCAACGGCTTTTGCCACGGACGGGATCGAGCCGTTTATTTTTTCTCCGATAATAATCATGGTTCTGCCCCTTTAATATTCGTTCCAGTTCAATGCCACATCGTACATGGCGTCAATGTTCTCAAGGGGCGTATCCTGCTGGATACGGTGGCTTGGGCTGAAAAAATAGCCGCCGTCCTTCCCCAGCACAGAAAGCGTTTCCCTTGTGAGCTCACAAATCGCGTCCGGCCTGAGGTTGGGCAGATCCTGCTGGGTATCCATACCGCCGTGGAAGGTGAGCTTATCCCCGAATTTTTCCTTAAGCACATGAATGTCCATGTTTTTAGCCGAGGTCTGGATCGGGTCAAGAACCCGGACGCCCGCGTCGATAAAATCCGGGATCAGCGGCATAACAGAGCCGCAGGTATGGTAAATCAGCGTTGCGTTGTGGCTGTCCGCCATATCGCACAGCTCCTTGAGCCCAGGCGCAAAATAGGTCATAAAGACATCCCGGTTGATCATCAGGCTGTTTTGAGTCCCCATGTCATCCTTGTAAAAGATAAAGTCCATTTTCCCCTTGGACGCGGTGAGCAGCCGGTCATAATAGCCCACCCAGAAGTCTGTAATGCGCCGCACTGCTTCCTGCATCATTTCCTCCTCAGACATGAGCAGGATCATGGCATTTTCCATGCCGAAAAGATAGGTCAGCTGATGGAAAACCCCATGGTAGCCCTCGCAGTGGATACCCGGGCCGCAGATCGCGTAGCCCTCGTACCGGTCACACAGCCCTTCCACCACCGAGTAGTCATAGGCGTCGGGCGCCGGCCACTTATAGCTGAGCACCTTGTCCATATCGTCCTCGTCCTCCACGTCACCCAGAGGGTTGAGGTCTACATACAGGTCACGGCTGTGGCCGGTGACGCGCTCCCGGCGGCGCACCCCCCACTCGTCGTAAAAGGTGCCCTCCGCAGACTTTTCAAAGGCTGGCCCGGTGTAGGGCGGAATCACCTCTCTAAAGTCCACCTGATAGTATTCCAGCAGCTCGTCATAGCTTTTTCCATAGTATTTTCCTAAATTTTCTGCCACAATATCGGTTGACCGGAAATTAATGGGCGCCCGGTCCGGCCGTTCATGGTGCAGCGCCATCTGCACGCGTTCTCTCGAATTCACTTATGCTCACCCCTATTTGGTAAAATTATATTTGAATAACAGCTGATGATGGTCGTCCATTTCCTTTTTCAGGTTATCGTACACACGCTGCCAGATGCCGAAGAAATCCTGATACATTTCATGATTTTTCATATCCGGTTCAATGGTTTCAGTCACCTTGACAATATCCCTCGACATGGCGATAATGCTGTCGCATAGTCCGGCCCCCTTGGCGGCCAGAATCGCGTCGCCCAGCGGCGCGGCTTCATCCACATTGGTGGTGCTCAGCGGGATACCTGTGACATCGGCGGTAATGCGGTTCCAGAACCGGCTCTTGGTGGGGCCGCCGTTTAAGGTCAGCCCGTCGATCTTCGCGCCGGAGGCCTGGGCAATCTTAATGTTAGAGTACAGGTCAAAGGCTACGCCTTCCATAAGCGCGCGGATCATATCTTCACGGCTAGTGCTCAGGGTTACCCCGAAGAATACGCCCTTTGAGCTGGGGTTCCAGTGCGGTGAAAGGGTGTTCCCGAGGTAAGGCAGGTACAATAGCCCGCCGGCGCCCGGCTTAGTCTGGGCTGCCGCCTCGGCGTCATAGAGCCCGAAAACATTCTGTCCGGTCGATTTCGCAATGACCTGTTCATGACCGCCGAAGGTGCCGTTAAACCAGTTGAGCGACGCGCCGGTAAAGGCCATGGGCGCATCGAACATGGTCAGCCCTGGAATGACATGAGGCCATTTGAGAATCCGGAATTCTTCCTTGCGCTCCGGCGTGGGGATCATGATCCCCAGGTTGGAACCGGTACCCATGGAGTAATATGCCTGGTAGGCCTTGGTGACACCGCAGCCAAGAGCCGCCGAGCTGATATCTGTACCGCCGGCCACGACGACCGTGCCTTTCTTTAAGCCCGTTTCGGCAGCCGCCTCATCATCCACCGTGCCGACCACCTCGTCGCAGTCATAGATCTTTGGATATTTATCAATGGGGACGCCGATTTTTTCTGCCAGCTCCGCGTTCCACTCGCCCTTCTGGTAATCGAAAGGATAGAATAAACCCGCGTCTCCCTTATTGATGGTAAATTCCTTACAAAGCCGGTAGGTACAGTAGCCCGCGGGTGATAAAAGCTTATAGGTCTTGTTGAAAAGCCCGGGCTCGTGCTTTTTCATCCATAATGCCTTTGGCTCAATAAACCAGCAGGCAATACGGTTGCCATTGTTGTAGTTGATAACCTCCTCGCCCACACATTCACGAATTTCATGACATTCCTGCTCGGACCGGGCATCCATCCAGATCATCCCCGGGCGTACCGGACGGCCGTCCTTGTCAATGGGCAGCATAACGCCCACCAGACCGGAGAAGGCAACACCCGCAATATTTTCCGCCTCAATACCGCAGTCCAGGCACTGCCGGATGGCCGATTTAACCGCCGACCAGTAGCTGTCCCCCTCCTGCTCGGCATAGCCCGGCTTTGAAAGCAGCAGTGGATGGGTTTGGAAGCCCTTTGCCACGATCTGGTTGGTCCGGGTATCCAGCACCCGTGCCTTTACACTTGATGTGCCGATATCGATTCCTAATGTTAAATATCCCTTCATTTTTAAATCCCCTTATGTTTTTTATTAATACATCTTCCTTGGTACGTTTTGGAACATTCTGATCAGTTCGTTCTTTCAGATGTGTTTCTAACATCTTATGAACACATTTTAGTTTATTCTGACATGTTTGTCAACAGATTTTTTCAAATAATTTCGTTTTTACGATATTATTTGAAATATACAAGTTTATTCTTGACGCGTTTTGACATATTGTATAAAAATAAAAACCGCCGCGGAGCTCTCTGCTCCGTCAGCGGTTCGTGATGACCTCAACCTGCATTTCATCAAACGCTTTTTGATATTCCTCCGGATAACCGGCCGTGGTAATTATATGCCCAACAGCGTCAAACTCGCAGATTTTTCTGAAAGCGCGCTTATCAAATTTAGTCTCATCAGCCAGCACATAGGTTTTATCCGAAACCTTTAAGAGCATGGTGTATATCTCAGCAAGATAGTTGTTGTTGATGGTATACCCAAAATCCTCCGCCACGCCATTGACTGTGATAAAGGATTTCTCAATATAAATGTTCTTAAGGGTTTCCTGGGCAAAGGAGCCCGAGGTAAAATATTTTCTGCTTTCGATTTCCACATCGCCGCCCAGAAAGATCAGGCGGATATTAGGCTTAGGCGCCAGTTCCATAACCACGTTAAAGCTGTGCGTGACCACGGTTATGTTCTCAGCGGTGATAAATTTGCTCATCTGCCAGCAGCTGTTCCCGGCGCCAATGAATATAATATCGCCAGACTGCACCAGTCCCGCTGCCGCGTAGCCCACCTCGGTTTTCAGCCCGATCAGGTCATCGGCATTTTCATAAAACACCTGGTTGATCTGGGTATCGCTGAGCACCATGCCGCCGCGCTTTTTCTCAAGAAAACCCTGCTCCGCCAGCTTGTCCACATCCCTCCGGACCGTTGAAAGGCTGGCCGGCACCGCCTCGCACAGAGTCCTGTAATCCGCGCTCCGGTGCTCCAGCAAATATTTTTTTATTTTGTCAATTCTCTGCTCTTCAAACATGGGTTACCACCTGTCCGTTATAGTAAATTCATTCTAGCATTTTTTTGAAGGTAAGACAAGGGGAGGAAACATTTTAATGGCTTGTCTGAAACCGCCGCATTGACACCCAACTAAAGAAAGGCTATAATCAACTTGATTACATTTGTAAGATCAGGAGGTTTAATCATGAAAGAAAAACTCCCTCAAATATCCGAAGCCGAATTCGAGGTAATGCAGGTTATCTGGGATAATGCTCCCATCAATACTAACGAAATCGTCAGCCTGCTCAAAGATACCAGCGGCTGGAGCCCCAAAACCATCCAGACCATGCTTATCCGGCTCGAGAAAAAGGGCGCCATTACCCACGAAAAGGACGGCCGGGTCTATGTCTATTCTCCGATCATTCCAAAGGAGGACTATATTTCCCACGAGAGCCGCGCCTTTCTGAACAAGTTTTTCAACGGCGCGCTGGACCAGATGGTTGTCAGCTACCTTTCCCAGAATGATTTGTCACCGGAGGATATCGCCAGTCTCCGATCCATTTTAGACCAAAAGGCAAAGGACTGAGGCCGCATTATGTTTTTCCTCCGTTTTTTAGCCGGCAATATCTTCTGCGGACTGCTGATCTGTATCATCTCCGGTATCAAAAAGCTTCTTGGCCACAGGCTGACCCCCAGGCACCACTACTACATCTGGTTCGTCCTGTTAATCTCCCTGTGCCTTGTGTTCGTGCCCGATTCCTTCTTTAAAGCCTTTGATTTCTCCGGCTTTCCACTGCCCGGTCATATCACCGTAACCACAGGCGCCGCAGACGGCCCTACCGCCACACTGTCTGGGGCGTCTGGATGGATGCAGGACTTTTCTCAGTCTGTCAGCCGCGCTGACTCCGGCCAGCTTTCTCTCTGGATCACAGCGCTCTGGCTCTGCGGCGCCGCGCTCTCCGCAATGGCCTATCTGGCCGGAGCCCTCCGCCTGCGCCGGCTGAAAAGGCAGCTTTCCCCACCAAAGTCAGCGATTTCTCTTGCCTTCAAGCAGTGCCAGTCTGTCATTCCCTGCTGCGGCAGAGTAAGGCTTTGCCAGTCCGGCGGGATAAAAGGCCCTCTGACCTTTGGTCTGTTCACCCATTATCTTCTCCTGCCTGAGAGCATCGCGCAGCAGCTGACCCTCCCGGAAATAAAAAATATTCTGCTCCACGAGCTGTGCCATATCAAAAACAGAGATATACTTTTAAACCATCTGATCTGCGCGCTGCAGGCCCTCTACTGGTTTAACCCACTTGTCTGGTATGCCTTTTCCCGGCTGCGCAGAGACCGGGAGCTTTTCTGCGACAATTCGGTCCTGGCAAAGCTTCCCAGCGAAAAAGAACGTCTGGATTACGGCTATACCCTTCTCAATTTCGCCGGCAGCTCCGCCAGTGCTTTCAGCACCGCAAGCAGCGCCGGAGGAACAAAAAAACAGCTGCTGGAACGCATAATGGCGATCTCCCGCTACGAAAAAAGCAACCGAAAGAAGCGGTGTCAGAGCATCCTGGTGTGTCTGCTCACAGTCCTCATTGCACTGACACAGGTACCGCTTATGTCTGTCTTTGCCTCCGGCGCCGACCACTACGTGCCTCCCAAAGACATCACCCTGTCCACTGAGCATTTAGACACCTATTTGGGCAGTACGTCAGGCTGCTTTGTCCTATATGACCAGAGCCATGACCGTTATCAGGCCTGGCACCCCGAGAAAATAACCGAGCGCTCCGCCCCTTTTTCCACCTATAAAATCTACAGCGCCCTCAACGCCTTGGAGCAGGGTATTATCACGCCAGACGCCAACACCCTGGCATGGGACCAGCAGCCCTATCCCTTTGAAGCGTGGAATCAGGATCAGGATTTAGAAACCGCCATGAGCCACTCCGTCAACTGGTATTTTAGGCGGCTGGATGCGCAGGCCGGCCTCAGGGAACTCCGGCAGTTTTACCACTTCATCGCTTATGGAAACGCAGAGGTCGGCCATTCCACAGACGATTACTGGAATGCGTCCACCCTCAAAATATCCCCCCTGGAGCAGGTAGAGCTGCTAAAAAAGCTCCGTGAAAATGCATGGGGCTTTTCAGCCCAAAATATTGAAGCTGTTAAAAACGCCCTGCTTCTCTCCGACAGCCCAGACTGCCGTCTGTACGGCAAAACAGGGTCTGGAAGGGTGAACGGCCAGAATGTCAGCGGCTGGTTTGTCGGCTATGTCGAAACCCCAGATAACACCTATTATTTTGCCACCAGCCTTCAGGACAGCGCCAACGCCACCGGCCCTGCAGCAGCCCAGCTGACTCTTTCAATCCTGCAGGATATGGGTATTCTCCAATAAAGAAGGAGCGGTCATTTAAAAATGGCCGCTTAAGCATATCAAAAAATCTGAGAGACGAAGCCTTTTACCTAAGGAAGAAAAAAGCGTCGTGCGGCACGACTCCTGGCCGTTATCTGCTGCGCTTGGACCTTTTTGCTTATCTGGATAAAAGGCGCAGTCTCGGGCCGCGCCTCTTTTTGGACAGCATGACTTGACTTTTAATCTTACATATGTAATAATTTTTCTGTAAAATTCTTACATATGTAAGATTAAGGAGGCACCTCTTTGAAAAAGCTAAAGATTCTTTCCATATCCCTCTGTCTTGTTCTCCTGCTATCCGGCTGCTCAGCGCAGAACCTTACGCCGCGGTACAATCCATCCGAAACACAATCAAGCCCGGATTTCAGGCTTCTGAGCGCAGAAAAGCTGGACGATGAAACCTCCGGAAAAATCGAAAGGCGGTGTCTGGAAATCGCAGACCTCTACCAAAGCCAGTATCACGCCGCAAAAAAGGAAAAGCCCGAGCTCAACGA
The DNA here is from genome assembly GCF_015547515.1 of Eubacterium sp. 1001713B170207_170306_E7. Taxonomy (NCBI): domain Bacteria; kingdom Bacillati; phylum Bacillota; class Clostridia; order Eubacteriales; family Eubacteriaceae; genus Eubacterium; species Eubacterium sp. 1001713B170207_170306_E7. Next base: position 52,599 of record NZ_JADMVE010000010.1, on the reverse strand, counting down.
GGAACAGTCAAGCGTAAGCCATACCGATCTGGAAAAGATCAAGTCCATACTTCTTGAAGAAGGGATCTCCCTCATTGACGCAAACGGCGATGAAACCTCCACCCTGGTGAACCCCGAACCCTTTTCAGATTTCTGGAATAACGTCTCCACCCAGCAGGACGCAGAGCTCGAAGCCATTGCCCTCTCAGAATACGGTGGCTTTTATTACTATCTGTTCGCATACCACGGCGGCCAGCGGTATTTCGCCTACGCCAATCTGGAGTGGGACAGTGCGGGCCGTCCAAAGGTAAAGGATTTTCAGAAAACAAGCATTGACAGCTGGCTGTATACCGAAAACGGCAATTTCATGTACACCCGCACCACCGGCTGCGCCACCCCACATGTCTTTGAGAAAATGGGCCGCTACCAGCTGCTGCGCATCAAGCCTGTCCCCGACGCGCTGCTTCAGTACAGCCTCGCCTATATCGCGCCTGTTGGCTATAAGGGCAATAACCTGTTGATCAGCGGTTGGCGTGAGCCGGATTTTGACAACCTCAATTTCAATGACCTGCTGGAATATCTGAAAAAGCTTGGCACCGGCAGCTATCTCAGCCCAAAGGATTACCCCTTTGACGAGCAGGATGGTAATTTCTATATCCCCAGCGATGAATTTGAAGCCGTTATTCTGCCCTTTTTCAACATAACGGCCCCACAACTGAAAAAAGCGGCCTCCTATGATGAAGACCGCAGCGCCTACCCCTGGCAGGAGTATAAAGGCACCAATACCTACCCCAATCCATCCCTGTATCCCAATGTCACAGCCAGCCAGGAAAACAGCGATGGCACCCTGACCCTGACCGTAGACGCCATCTGCCCGGAAAAAAGCACCGACGCGCTCTTTACCCATATGCTTACCATCCGTCCTCTGGAGAACGGCGGCTTTCAATATGTTTCCAATATGATTACCGCCGGAAATCAAGAGGATATACCTGTTTATTTTCCGCGGGTTCGGGAGCAGAGGGAGGAGGGATTTAGAGATTATTGGTAGGTGGTATGACACACATAAATCAAACACATTATTCCGAGGTTGTAAAAAAGGATTCTATTGTCTCATAAAGGCGGTCAATGTCAACGGGCTTTGCCAGGTGACCATTCATACCAACTTCTTCCGCTTTTATAACATCCTCACGGAAAGCGTCTGCTGTCATGGCGATAATCGGGATTGTTTTTGCCTTAGAATGACCAGACTGGCGAATGGCTTCTGTTGCTTCATAGCCACCCATAACAGGCATCTGTACATCCATCAAAATCAGGTCGTAGGCGTCGCCGTTGACCAGGAACTGTTCAAGAGCTTCCTGTCCGTTGCACGCACAGTCAACCTCCATATCCATCATTTTCAGCAGCTCTACGGCAATCTCCCTGTTAAGCTCATTGTCTTCTGCCAATAACACGCGGCGACCTGTCAGAACCTGGTTCGATTCTTTCTCCCCTTGTCCTTTTAAAGTCCGGTCAACACCGGTCACTGTAAGAAGCGCATTATAAAGCGAAGAAGCAAAGACAGGCTTAGAAAGAAAAGCATTGGCGCCTGCTTCCCGGGCGCTCTGTTCGATGGCTGTCCAGTCATAGGCTGTAATGATAATAATGGTTGTTTCTGGTCCTACAAACTCACGAACACGCCGGGTGACTTCAATTCCGTCCATATCAGGCATCCTCCAGTCAATAAGACACACATCATACTCTTCCCCGGTTTTATAGGCAGTCAAAACCTCTTCCACACACGCTGACCCTGTCAACACCCAATGGGACAGAATCCCCATATTTTCCAGCAGAAGCGTGGTATGAATACAACAGTCCTGGTCATCATCGGCCACCAGAGCCTTAAGCGACTTCAGACTGGGATGAGAAATTTCTCCTGTTGTGGCCTCTGATTCAAAGCCTAACTCTACCGTAAAGGTACTTCCAATTCCCAATTCACTCACTACTGAAATAGTACCACCCATTAACGTGACTAAGTTTTTGCAGATTGACATTCCCAGACCCGTGCCGCCAAATTTCTGACTTGTGGCAGCGCTCTCCTGTTCAAAGGGCGTAAATATCCGATTTAAAAATTCCTTATCCATACCAATGCCGGTATCACTAACGGTAAAGCGCAGCCGAACACGCTTGTTTTTCTTTTGAATCTGCCGGATTTCCAGCCGGATAGAACCGCCATTTGGTGTGAATTTAAACGCATTGGAGAGAAGATTAATCAATATTTGATTCAAGCGCAGGGCGTCTCCGATGAGTATCGTATCCGTAAGATCGATTAAAGGCATGGAAAAAGCAATATCCTTTTCCACAGCCTGAGGATAGAATATGGACGTAATGGATTCTGCCACACTTTCCAGGTTAAAGGCTTCCTGGGCAATGGACATCTTGCCTTCGTCTATTTTAGACATGTCAAGCACGTCATTAATGAGGGTCATCAGGTGTTTGGAGGAAAAGCCAATCTTCTCCAGGCAATCCTCAACCCGTTTGCGATCTTCTATGTAAGCTCCCGCAATAGTGGTCATCCCTATAATAGCATTCATGGGGGTTCGGATCTCATGACTCATGCGGGAGAGAAAATTCTGCTTAGCGGCATTCGCGTTCTGGGCATTGGATAAAGCATCCCTGAGCGCCTGCTCTTTCATAATTTCTTCCGTTTGGTCAAAGAGCGAAACAATATAACGTACGATCTTGCCGCCACGTATTTCTGGATAACTCCGAAGCTTGAACCATCGTTTTTCTCTAGATGCAAGACGCATCCGAACATCGCCGCTCTTGTTGGCCTTTTCGCCACTCTGTCTGGTGAATTCAGCAAAAACAGCCTGATCCTCCTCGACCACCTGGCGTGCCAGCAATTGCTTATCCTTCATCAGCTCATCCTTTGTTATTCCAAGAATGCGCTCACAGTTGGCACTGACATACTCCAAGACTTTTTTCTCCTGGTCATAAATTAGAAAAACCTCATCTACATTAGCGGAGAGAACGTCAAATAAACGCTCGCGGTATTGAATCTCCCGAATATTTTTTCGCTCGCGCCAAAATGTAAACAGAAAATAAGCAGGCAGAAAAATAGTGAGTATCACCGCTGAAGTGATGGCTTTGAACGCTGTCTCCTCCGCTTTCTTCTCTAACCCTTGAATTTTTCCGTCTGCAAAAGAAACAATGACCGTTAACGCATCATTCACCGCGTCGTATTTGGGGTATATGTACTCCTCCACATACCGGGCAGTTTCCTCCCGGTTCATGGGAAGGATAAGAGGAAGGGCGTCGTTCTGTGCTTTTTCCAGGTTTTGCATCGCCTCTAACAGCTTGTCCGTGTCCTCAGCAGGCCCCAGATATTGATTCGTAATAATTTCAATAGCATCATACTGCATCGCGTACCGTTCAGCCAATAATTGTTGTATTGATTCCAAATCCGTCGAGGGTTCGGCAATAAAATTCAACAAAAATCCTTTCATATCTAATAACCGGGAACGCATTGCCCGTGACTCATTAGAAACGGTGTAAGGATGCTCGTAAATAATCGACGCCGTCTGCCGCAACTGATAGGTGGAAAAAATACTAAATGCGGACAGGCCAATTGCCAACACGCAAATTAACGCAATTCCAAGCTCTTTCATATTACTTCTGTTTTTAGGTCCATCCATTTAAAACTGCTCCTTTCCTTAAAACCCTTTTACCTCTCAAACTAATTTTGTTTAAACCTATATTGATGTATTTATCCACTAACTATTCTACCATACTTTCTTCACCTTGAGAGAAATAAAATAATGACAAATTAAAACGTCCCAGTGAATTTTCCCATTCAACAGGACGTTTTTTATTTGTCATTTACAACTATTCTAAACTCAACAGACGAACATAGGTAGTATCAGCCCAATAGCAAGGGACAATAAGCGTGCGCTAAAAAGCCCTTATGCTGACAGATATTTTTCTTTTGCTTCTATTCCCACTCTAGCCCTTTATAGTGCGTACGCATTCAAACAGTGATGTTTTATGTATTTGTAATACATATTTAAGGCAAAATTCACCTCGTATTTATGGTTCGCAAAGTTTTTGTAGCCAAAATGTAGCCAGTAATTTAAAAATAATATTGCATATCTCACTCACCTGTAAGCCACCGGCAATTACTCAAAAGTTACAATTTTTCATAAAAAACACTTGTCGCAATAAGGCAAGTGTTTTTTATATTGTTAAATTTTATCTCTAATTCTTCTAATTTTAAGCATGTGTCGTTTAGTCGCTTGAGTAATTGGTTCTTTGGGCTTTTGAGGAACTTCGACCTTATTTTTGCCTACATATTCGGGGTTGAAGATTTCATCTGCTTTTTGTACATAAGAAAAGAAATTACCGCTTTTATATGGATTATTTGGATTTTTCTTGATTACCTTCTGTGGCAATTTGGATTTATCATATTCACCATTTCTGCCTTTTTGTGTGTAAGTACGATAAAGATTTTCATAGCTCACCTTATTCTTCTTCTTGGTTACACCGCCACATTTTACAATGTGATTTAACTTTTTATACATCCTATAATAATATTTAGATATGGTCTTGGGACGTAAAGTAATCTCTTTGCCATCAAAAACAAAACCTAAGTAATCAATATACGATACAGACGGAGCATTAGGATTTGTATTGTTGGTAATTTGATTATTTCTATAAGAATAAATCTGTGTTTTCTTTTTTTCTAATGTTAAATGTTCGGTTTCGTAAACAACACCATGCATATATGTTTTGAGTTCATCCCATGTGATACCAGCTGCACTTGGTAAAATTATAATAAAATCATCGCTATATCTTAAATAGAGTCCATCAAACTTATGAATAAAATTATATAACTTCTTATCAAAATCTATCATATATACATTTGATAAAACTGCACTTATAGCTGAACCTTGAGGAATCCCAAAATTTTCTTTATGAGGCTTTATATAATCTTTTTTATTTTGCTTGAATTGTTCTTTTGTTAATGCTAATTTTTCAAACCTCTTTTTAGGATCTTCAATATTGAATCCATTTAGCTCTTTGATTTTACCATCAAAATATGTAATTAGTTCTCTTGCTTTTCGTGTGTTTCCATTCAATGCTACTTCATGGGCTGCCTGCTTTTGTGCAATGTCTTCATCCGTTATTAGTCCGTTAATTTTTAAAATATCAACTAAATCCCACATGGAGTATTTAGTAATATTTTTAAATACCGCATACCAGTCAGGAGATAGCGTTGAAGTACCGAGTACAGTGCATAGGTTCTGTTTAAGGGTTTTATGATCTAAATTATCGAAAAAGCCTTTAAAATCTCCCACGATGATATTACATTCAGCTTGCTTTATAAAGTCAAACGCCCTTTTTGCAAAATGGATATTATTTTGATGTAAATTCGTTCTGTATGCAACTACAGATGATGAAAAGCCTTGCTCATCTACATATTGATTATAATGCTCATTTAATAAAAATCCGTAGTATTGGTAAATGCAACGGTCAATATGAGAAGAATAACAAATAGGTCTGATTTTATCTTTAATTTTTACTTCTCTTTGTTTTTTTGGAAGTCTAACAATTGAATTTGTTTCTTTGTCGACATATTCACCACTTGCTTTATATGCTTTGTAAAACACTTTATCATAGTGGATAAAAGGAAAAAAACTATGCTTTGCGACATTATCGGGGTTGGCAATGTAGTCCCATGCGGAGTTCAGCCCAAATTTTGTATCAAAGTGAGCATATCCAGCTGGACTACTATTTTCTTTTTTCCATTTTTCCAATCTCTCTTTGTTTATTTCCATGAAGAACCCCTTTATATATCGCAATACCCTCGCAGCTTACGGAGGACAGTGTTCCGAAAATTGCTGCAAGGGTATAAGATTAACTTAATATTCACTTTTACTCGAACGAGCTGTTATATGTGGCTATCAACTGTCCAAAATCTGCGTTAATCAATAATTATGTTATAATAAATATAACTACAACTATGGAGGTATTTAATATGATAATTCAACAATTCTGCTTCTTTCTTCCTTTATTGGTTGAAATAATACAGCTGAACAGCATTCTTACGAATGTATTCACTGGAGTTATCGCGTGCATTGCACAAGAAATGATTGCATTAGCAGTCGAAAATACAATAATGTATATTCGAAAGAATGCTGTTCAGCTCTTGACAATAATACCCTTCCCTTACACCGTATGTCGTATAAGGCTATTCTAAGTATATTCCCAATATCATAAATTGTCAAGATTTGAAGATATTTTTCACTCTCCACTCGATGCTCTCTTTAGAGGTGTGACATTTTTGTTTTATTGCCTGTATCACACATTCTTTTTCGGCTTTAAATAAATCATCATAGGTTATAGTATTATCTTTGTAAAAAAGAGAACGAGCCGCAGGCAGACACGCATTTACCGTTTCTATTACTAACTTTTTAGGCATAAGAAAAGCTGCTGCAAATACATTAGCTTCTGTTTCTTGTGGGTCTTTTTGTTCTGATTTTGTATGAACTTCTTCTGTGATAATATCGCTTTTAAGATTATGATGTAACGAAAAGTGTCCAAGCTCATGAGCCTTTGTGAATAGAATCCGTTCCGGGCTTAAATCTGCGTTATAAGCAATAAACTTTTCTTTACCATTATCCCCAAATCGTCCTAAAAAGTTTTTATCTGATAAATTATATAGCGGTATTATATCTATTTTACAACAATCAAAAATTACGTCAATACCGCTATAAGGTGCATCGTAACATTGATGCACCTTTAAATAATTTTCAGCAGTCATTTCAATTTGCCAAAATGGCTTAGTTTTTCTTGTCATAGTATGCCTGTACCTGTTCCAAAACCTTTTCCATTGTTTCGGGCTTTACACTATCGCTATCTCTTGCAGCCATTCCAAAAGAAGATACATCAACTCTATGTTTTGTTTCGTCAATCTCTACCGTTACAAATGGAATAACATTATCTTTATTTTCTGTTGTGGCGGTTACCTTTGGCAGTTTTTTGCCCTCTGCCAATACATTGACCAGCGCAAACAGTTTTTCAATACGCTCCACAATGCGTTGTTGTTCGGAGAGTGGTGGCAATGCAACAAATGCATACAATAATATGCTTTGATTTATTTTTTTCATAGTATCGGATGTTCCAGTAGCATTTTCACGAAAATATTGCCGTATAAAAGGGCTTGAAAGTAGGTAGTGCATATAATTAATATCTACTTTATCAATAAAACATAGTTTCATCATTAAATCAGGATAAATATAATTCTCTAAACTCTCGGGGCATATACAAGAAACGCCTACATAGTCAAGAGAATTACTCCTCTGTACTAATATATCACCTTTGTTCACTCTTAAATTGCTTTTAATTTCAGTGTCAGGCACAAAATATTTATATTTTGTCGAGTCAAACACTCCAGACGTAGTAGCCGATAAAGTCAAAACTCTATCGCTTGTTTCGTAATCCACACCTTGAGGTGAGTATCCATTGCTTGGTGCTTCTCTTAATAGTTGGTGAAGATATACCCATATCCAACTCTCCGGAATATCAAAAGGTTGCTCATAATCATTAACAACTGACAGAGGCTTATATTTTTTTATTTTCCCCGCTTTAGCTAAAAGTTCTTGTTCTGATTTTATTCTTTTAATCAACTCATTGGCTGACTCTTCTGTACTAATTTGTGGTACAAGTTTTCCTTGTATAGCATACTGTAAAATAGATTTTTTAAGTTTTACTGGAAATTCTATTTCTAATTTTTCTAGCTCAATTTCCTTTTTCTCGTATTCATCTACTATTGACATAAGTTCTTCTATTCGAGCAACTATTCGCAGTTGTTCATCAAGTGGTGGAAGTGCTAAATATAAGGTTTTAAGTGTATTTACACCAACACCACCTATCATTCCAGATTTGTTGTCCTTAAAGTTATCAGTAAATGTTGGAGTCCTTAAATAGTAAAATAAATAAAGATAACTAATTTGTATACTTTCAAAACAGCAAAGTTTATTTCCAAAGCAAACATTCTCTTTGAGCAAACCTATTTTCCTGCCAGCGCTGCCACCTTCAATACATAATAATATTGAGCCGATTTTTGCAATTCGAAAATTAGTGTCAAAAGGAATTTTAATTCCATTTTCATAATCAATAGTTGTATTAAATCCAATATCCTTTGTAGCTATATAATTATAACCTTCATTTAGATTTGTGTATTTCTTTTTCTTTTCTTGTGCATTAATGCTATTACCAGTATATAGTACAGCACAGTCTGAAAATCTTACCCACTCCCAACTCTCAGGAATATCAAAAGGCTTCTCCTCTTCTGTGATAGGTGGTAATGACTTTTCTTTTTTAATTTTACCTTGTTTGATGAGTTCTTGCTTTTCTGTTTTTATCTTTTTGAGCAGCTCGCTTGCAGGTTCTTCTGTATCAATTTGTGGTACAAGTTTGCCCTGTATTGCATACTGCAAAATCGATTTTCTTAATTGCTCGGCTTTCATCGTTTATTCCCCCAAAATGCTTTTTATTTTTGAAAGAATATCGTCAATTCCCTCGTTTAGACCCTGTCGTCTTTCCATATATTCATTGATTAAAACTTCCGGCTCTAAAATTTCTTCCACCTTATTTGGAAAACCACAAAGGTCAAAACTATAGTTTAAGTCTTCAAGTTCTTTTCTTGTATAAGCACGAGATTTAAAGTTTCCGTCCTCATCGCAAATTTCGGCACGATTATTCCACCAATCACGTACTACATCAAAATGCTTTGTACTTATTGGCTTTGTTTTGCTAAATGCCTTATAACCCTCGGGTAAGTCCATACGATAAAACCAAGTTTGTTCTGTTCCATTTCCATTTTTGGTAAAGAACAATACATTTGTTGTAATGGAAGTATACGGAGCAAAGACACTCTTTGGCAATCTAATAATGGTGTGCAGATTAAATTCATTCAAAAGCATTTTTTTGATAGCTGTTTTTGCTCCATCATCACCAAATAAAAAACCGTCAGGAAGAACAACGCCACATTTACCGTTTAATCTGAGCTTGTGCAAAATAAGCGACATAAATAAATCGGCTGTTTCACTGCTTCTGTGTTCCGCTGGAAAGTTAGTTTTCACAATATCATCTTCTGCACCGCCGTAAGGTGGATTCATTACTATGATATCGACTAAATCCCTATCTTCATATTCACGAACATTGGATTTTAAGGAGTTGTCATAGCTGATGTTAGGCTCGTCCACATCGTGCAAAATAAGGTTAGTCAACCCCAAAGAATATGGGAAAGACTTTTTCTCCACACCAATCAGACTGTTATTGATAATGTTCCTGTCTTCCGGATTTTCTCTGTGCGCATATTTGTTTTCTAAGTATTTAAGGCAAGATACAAGAAAGCCACCTGTACCACAAGCGAAATCTCCCACAGTTTGTCCAAGCTCAGGGTCAACCATTTCCACAATAAAATCTGTCAATGCTCGTGGGGTATAGAACTCACCACCATCACGCTTGCTGTCCTGCAAATCCTTTAGCATACCCTCATACATATCACCAAATTCGTGTGCATCTGTATAATCAGTAAAATCAATTTCATTGAAAGCATTTATCATTTGACGGAGTTTAACACCGTCTTTCATATAGTTGGCAGCATCTTCGAATATATATTTTACTATTTTGTGCTTTTTAGGCGTGTGTTCATCAATCTCAAGATTTTTAAGTGTTCTGAAAAGGTCATTATTTACAAATGAAATTAAATCATCGCCCGTTAAGGCTTTGCCATCGTTTTGGTCTTCAGCCCAGTTTCTCCATTTCAATGCATTGGGAATGATTGAAATATAATCGTCTGTTATTTCCCATTCTTCCTCTTTAGCATCATATATTTTAAGAAAAATCATCCATACAATTTGTCTTAAATACTGTACTTTTCCGGAGAGGTCATCTCCTCTCATAATATTTTCAAGCCTTTTAATCAGTGTTTCCATTGACATGGGATATCCTCCTATTTATAAAGCTCCTTTACAATCGCTTTCAGAACTTCATTATATTTTTCTTTTCCACCAAACAAGCGAACAGTTTTAACAATTCCACCAAATTGATTGAAATTTGAGAGCTTTAAAACATCGTTTCTCTCGATTGCAAAGACATCGTTTTTAATGTAGATACTAAGTAATTCTTCCATTATGGACTGTTTAACTTTATCCAAACTTTGAAAATAACTGCTATTTTTTACATTTTCAGCCCGTTCGCTTTTAAGTTTTGCATCTTTTCCATAAGCCACCATTAAAATAATATCGTACAGGTCAACGTCTTGTCCTACACTTTCATAGAACTTGGTAAAATCAATTCCTCGTTCTTCAAAATAGTTGTTAATTGCCAATTTATCTTCTTGTACCCACGCGTGGTGAAATTCACTTTCAGATGGATATTTGTCTAAAATAATTTTCTTAAATGCATCTTTATGATTTACAATCAACTTACCGTTTACACTATAAAGAAGTTCAACTTCACTGATGATTTTTGCAATTACATCATCTACACGATATTTCTTATGTGTTTCTTCCTCTTCAAAGTCATCATCATCTTCTTCGAGAATGTCTTGTTCCTTTGGCAAAGGTTTATCGTCTTCTACATCGTATACGGAAGATGCAGGTCCATCAAATTCAGGGTCTGAAAATTTCATTGTAGCTTTTCTAAAGTCCAAAATCGTGAAATATCGTTTATCTCTATCCCATACAAGCCTTGTCCCACGACCAATAATTTGTTTGAATTTGGTCATAGAGCCAATAACACTGTCCAATACAATAACCTTACACATTTTGCAGTCAACACCTGTAGACATAAGTTCCGCTGTTGTGACAATGGTAGGGTATTTTGAATTGTTATCTATAAAGTTTTCAAGCTGTTTTTTTCCAAGTTCATCGCTGCCTGTAATTCTCATTACATACCTATCATCAACAGCACAAAGGTCTGTGTTTTCATTTACTAAAGCTTGACGCATTCTTCCTGCGTGGTCTTCATCAACACAAAATACAATGGTTTTGTTATATCTATCTGTTTGCTTCAAATATTCGGTAATGCGTTTGGCAACAGCTTTGGTACGGTCATCAATGATAAGTTTTCTGTCAAAATCCTTGGAGGTATAAACACGATGTTCAATTTCTTGCCCGTAAATATCAGTCTTGCCATCTTCCGGTTCATATCCTTCTAAATCTTTATCAATACCAACTCTTAAAACACGATAAGGGGCTAAGAAGCCATCATCAATGCCCTCTTTAAGCGAGTAAGTATAGATGGCTTCTCCAAAATAGTTGCTATTGTGTACATCGCCTTCTTCTTTTGGAGTTGCTGTCATACCAATATGGATTGCTCCGCTAAAATAGTCTAATATTTTTCGCCATCTGCTGTTGTCCTTTGCGCTACCTCTATGGCACTCATCTATAATCACAAGGTCAAAGAAATCAGGTGAAAATTGCAAGTAAGCTTCTTCATCTTCATCGCCACTCAGCTGATGATACAAAGACATGAAAATGTCATAGGCACTATCTAAGGTCTTATTGGTTACTTTAGTAATAATGTTTTTATTGGCAAATGGTGCAAAGTCATTTAAAATGGTTTGGTCAATTAAAATATTTCTGTCAGCTAAGTATAAAACCTTTTTCACTTTTTTGGCTGTATATAGTCTATGTACAATTTGAAAAGCGGTAAAAGTCTTACCTGTTCCTGTTGCCATTACAAGCATAATTCGCTTTTGATTATTTGCAACTGTTTCGACAGTTCTATTAACAGCAATTCTTTGATAATAACGAGGAGACTTGCTATTATCAGCATAATAGTAAGGTTGCTTTATAATAGCTTGCACATCTTTATCGATAGATTTAAATGTTATATATCTATCCCAAAGTTCTTCTTGTGTGGGAAATTCATCTAATGGCAAAGTCATTTCTTCCCCTGTAAGCATATTATGCTCACAGAAACCCTCTCCATTTGTTGAATAAGCAAAGGGAATATCTAAAATCCTTGCATAATCAATGGCTTGCTGAATGCCATCTTCAATACTATGTTCGCCATCTTTTGCTTCTACTATAGCAATGGGGAAGTTATTATGATGGTATAAAAGATAATCCGCTTTTTTGCGAGTACCTCTTTTTGCCTTTTTACCTTTAATTATTACTTTTCCATCAGTGAAAAAGTATTCCATCCACATTTGTTTCTTTTCCCAACCGGATTGCTCAATAGAAGGTGTAATAAATCTATTCTTTATATCTTCTTCAGTTAATTTTGGCATGCCGCATCCTCCCTTCTATGAAATTTTCAAGATAAAAAATCAATTAGAGTTTTATCTACATCATTTTCTTTAGCTAAGCTAATAATCGTTATTGTAGCCAATCTATTTGGCACAGCTCTGCCATTTTCCCATCTATTGACCGTAGAAAAACTGACATGAAGTTTTTCGGCAAAAGCTACCTGTGATAAACCGAGAGCCGTTCTAATTTCCTTAATCACTTCGTTTATTTTCATATAGATACACCTCACTAATACACAGTATAGCACAAGCTATATAGCGTTGTCTATAAACGCTTTTCTACTTTAACAAAAATAAAAAATTCAAACACTAAATAAGCAAAGGTACTCCAGCAATAATAGGCTGGTTTATACATTAACTACACGAATTCTCACATCCTTGGCAAGCAATGCAGCGGTATATACCTTCTGCCATTTTGCTTGTTGGGATTTCTCCAAAACCCTAGTAAAATCACATCATAAATGATGTGGCAACGCTCCTGCCGGAGCTTATAAAAAACACAGGAAGTTACCTTGCTTCCTGTGTTTTTTCTTGTGCTCTTTTAGGTGGTTTAATGTTTAAAATCGACTCAACATTTGCCTTTATGGTTACGATTTCCTGCATATCTTTTTTGCTTTTTTATACATAGTATAAGCATGGCTTTTATCGATGAATAGCAGTTGTTCCTGTGTTTGAAGTGACTTGATTGACGGTAGCTTTTGCAGTTTCAATTTATCAAAATGTGCCTTTGCAGCTTTATGTAAAATCAGTTCACCCTCATATTTTGCATACACCTTTTTTGAATGACCGGACTGTTTATATTCAGCATAGGTATCTTTGGTTTTCATGTAGTTGATGATATTATTTTTCAGCTCTTTTATTTCACTAAGCTGCTTTTCCGTTGTCTTAATTTCTGCCGATACTATATCAAATTCACTTGTAATTTCATCAGCTTTGACAGACAGCTTTTCATAATCCAAAAGGTTATTTTCTTTTAAATAATTTATGCTTTGTGCCATCTGTTTTAGGTTGAAAACCTTAGCCCACTGATCATATCCTGCTCCCTTACCTTGTTGCAATTTTGCCTGAATATCCACAAACATATCGACTGCTTTTTCTTGCCTTTGTGGTTTTGATTTATGTGCTGATTTCACACTGATAACCGCTTTAATTTCATCTTCTGAATACCCATTACCAAGAAATTTTAAACGGATAAACTTCTTTTGCTCTTTACCTTTAAAAGCAAGATGTTTTCCTGTTTTAATCTCATAACCTGCACTTTGCATTTCAAAAAGAAAGCTATTAAAATCTATGGGCTTTTGTGACAACGCATCATCTATTACTTGACGCATTTTATCCGAATAGGTAAGGGGTTTCCTGTCGCCTAGCCAATCCCCATAATGCCCTTTAGACGACTTAGGATTTTCAATAATAGACAGTCCGTTTTCAAGACACAGCTTGTCGGATATTTTTCTTATTGCAAAGCTGCTACCCCAAAAGTTGCGAAACTTTTTGTTACAATCCAAGTCAGTGGAATTAAAGATAATATGCGAGTGAATATGTTGTTTATCAATATGGGTACAAACGATAAAAGCGTGCTTCCCTTTGGTTAATGACATGGCAAGGTCATAGCCGTTTTTATTTGCTGTCTGTGGGGCAATTTCATTTGGTTTAAAGCTTTGCCTTAGATGATAGGCAATTACGTCTTTATCGCCTTGTGTTCTGCCTGTAATGCTTGTATATTGGCTTTTACTCTTGCTCTGCAATAAGCGGATCGCAAGCGTAGGAAGATATAAGCTCGCCATCATCGGTCTTATTTGGATTTTCTACATAGTCGATACTTCTACCAAGTGCCGATACTATGGTTTTGCCCTTGCCTGTGTGCAGTGGCATTAATCTTGTAGTTGCCATATTTTTACCCACTAATCCCCGATAATTGCGTGAGTATTTCGCCAAATAGCACTCTGATTCCCTTTAAATTGCTATCTAACCCCTCAATATCCTGTACATAAACATTACCTGTGCTATTCGCCATCTTTGCAAGCTGATTAACATTGTTGGCAGTGATACCAAGTAGCCTTGATATTTCTTTTAGCTCTTTTATATCAAGCTGTATTACATAGCCGTCAATCGCCATTTTGCGAATAAATCCGCTGCGGTTTTTAATGTTGGCATTATTCATCTTTTGCTTTAATAGCTTTAGTTCATGCTGCGTAAATTTAATGTATATTCCCTTGTTTCGTTGTTCTGCCATATAGTCTCCTTTCTGTCGGCAAATAACAGGAGCGTTGCACGCCCTTGTCACTGCAATTAAGGAAAATCACCACCTAAAGCTTTCCCGATACCCCTTGCGGTCTAAATATTTCTGCCTTGCATTTTCTCGTTCTTCCTCGGTAGGGGCTGTTTTGTAATCTGTGTAGGTAATGCGGTTGATGATGTTTTCCATTTTTCGCTCTAAACCTGTTTTGATTTCTTCTTCCCATAAATCATCCTCGCAAAGATGATATTTTATGAGCTGAACAAAAAGTTCTTCCGGTATTTGTACGCTTTTCATATCTTATCCAATCCTATCTTTATCAAAATATAAGTGTTTTCAGTGAGGTGCGTGACAGCACAAATATTTTACCCTTATAGGAAACCGTTTTTGATTTAAGCAAAAGGTGTATGCACTAGGTACACTACCAAGGAAAATCTTTTGGAAGTAAATCTACATCTAAAACCTCATTTCCCCTTGTGCCATTGCGTTTGATGATGTAGCGTTTTCTAAGTTCGCCCACAAAGTTTTTGCTGTTTAAGGCATGATACCCATTTTCGGTAGACCATTCTCGGTATCGTTCATAGAGCTTACTTATTGCCAGTCGGTAGCCATCCGCTTGGCACAAATTTTCATTTAGAAATGTTCCAAAAATGTCGCTTTCCTCTCGATATTCGTTTACCACCTCTGTCATTTTCTGTGGTTGATTTAGCCCCTCAGCTTGTAATAGATAGTACCTTTCGATAATCCAGTTAAGTATTGCCGACATATTGTTTTCTTCACGAAATAGTTCCTTTAAGCCTGTTTCCTGTTCCTCTGGGTTGAAATGCCTCTCAAAGGGCAGCAGCTTTACCCTGTCACTAGAAAATACGGTATCATCGTTAATGCGTGGTCTGTGATTGGTGTTGATGATGATTTTAAACTCCGGTGTAAACTCAATAGGGTTTTCATGCAGAAAGCGTCCTGTGTACTTATCTCCGCCTGTAAGCTGTTTAATCAGCGACACATTGAGTTCTAATCCTCTTTCCGGTTCAGGCATTATAACGAGCCTTGCACCTTTAAGTCTCGCTATATCAGGGGTAGGAGACGAGCCTGTTTTGTTGTTTCGCCCGATGGTTTCTGGTTGCACATTGTTTGCGTAATCTCCAAAAATATGGGAAATGGTTTCACAGCAGGTGGATTTACCGTTTCTTGTGGTACTGCCGTAAAAGATAAAGAAGCATTCAAGGTTGGTGTTGCCTGTTAGGGCATATCCAAAAGCCTTTTGTAAAAACCGTATGCTTTCCGCATCGTCCTGCATAATCTCGCTTACAAACTCTAGCCATCTGCTACATTTTGCGTTTTCGTCATAAATGACATTAGATAGGTGGGTAATGAGATACTTTGAAGAATGAGGGGTAAACTTTTTCCTTTTTAAATCTAAAGTACCGTTTCGGCAGTTAAATAGCAGTTTTTCTGCATCAAACTCTGCAAGGCTTTTGGGGTTGATAGATGTGCAATGCTTGATGATATTTTCTCACCTTTTAATATTACAAAGAGAACCTGCAAGCTTGATAATCTTTTCATCCTGCAACCGGCTTCCATAATCGGCTAGAGCATAAGTGAAGATTTTACAACATTCCATGATTTTTAGTTATTGCACATCCTTTACCCACCGTTTGCTGTCAAAGATATACCAACACTTTGACTCTAAAACATAGCATATCAATCCTTGAAATATCTCATAAAATAGTTGTGAAATTCCCATATCGTGCAGCGGAAAGCTTTTGTTGCTTTCAATGTGTAACTGCTCGAAAATAGCAATTACATTTGCCTTATCCATTAGGCTCTCACCCTCTCGGGGTCAAAACCGTAATACTTTTTCTTGAAATACTCCAAAGGACATTTGCCTGCTATAGTAATATAGCCCATATCGGTAAGTTCGGTATTTAATTTACGCACAATGGCGTATGCTTTTGTTCTGCCTACTCCGAGGACTGTTTGTATTTGCTCTGCTGTTATGTACTGTGTGTTCATATCGTTTTCCTCCTTATCTTGTTGTGAATATAGCATTATGAGTATCTATAGTGCAGTAATTTGCGTATTTTTTAATTATTAAACTAAATATGTACTTTTAGTTTATATTTAGTTTATACATACTTGTAATTCGTTTATCAATAGTATTTTTATAAATTGTGCATTAACAGTACATATTGTGTTGTGCTATACTGTGAACGAGGTGAATGATATGCAAAATTATGATAAATCTATAGGAGCAAGGCTGAGAGCCTTGCGTAAAGAAAAGAACCTTAATCAGACAGAACTAGCCACTCTTCTGGGTAAGTCTTTGCGTACCGTACAAAAATACGAAAACGGTGACATCGAAATTTCACTTGCAAACATTAATGATATTGCAAAGAAGCTCGACACCACCGCAACCTATTTACTTGGATATCAACAAGACGACACCCCACTGACAGGCTATTTAAACGTTTTTGAAACCATGTTCAAGCTAGAGGAAATGGCTGATTTAGGCTTTAGAATTGAAGTAAAAAGACCGCCAAAGCACGACAAATGGGAATGTTCCATTGTGTTTGACGGTAAGGATAAGAATTTTGATCTAAATGCTGATATGTGTCTTTTCCTCGAAGATTGGAAAGAACGCAGAAAAGATGAAGATTTACAAAATCCATCACAGTCATATACACGTTGGAAAGACCAAACTTTAGCATACACCATTACAGCAGATACACTTGCAAAAGAGCAGGAAGAAAAATAAACTGTTAAAACTGTAAGTGTACCTATGGATTTTGATTATTCATCTGATGATGAATAGTAAATAGCACTATAAAGGGCATCGGTGGGGTACAGAAAGTGAGGATTTTATGTCTGTAACCAAAGATGCAAAAACAGGAAAATGGATGTCCCAAGTTCGTGTAGAGGACTGGCAAGGGAACGTCATCCACAAAAAGAAAAGAGGGTTCCAAACCAAAAAAGAAGGTTGGGAATGGGAAAATCAAATCAAGCTACAATATACTGCCGATGTGGGTATATTGTTTGGTGATTTCATTGCATTATATTTTTAGGATATTTTACACCGATTAAAGGAAACTACTTTGTCCGGTAAACAGTTTATGGTGGACACCAAGATTACCCCTGTGTTCTCAAAAATGCCGATGAGCCAAATCTCGCCCACGGATGTTCGCAAATGGCAAAATGGGCTTACCGCTTATCGTGATGAAAAAGGCAAGCCATATAGTCAAACCTATTTAAAGACCATTAACAACCAACTGACCGCTATTTTCAACTACGCTGTGAAGTTTTACTCGCTGAAAGAAAATCCCTGCCACAAGGCAGGTAGCATGGGTAAAAAGCACGCAGATGAAATGGAGTTTTGGACAAAAGCAGAGTTTGACACCTTTATTAAAACAAAGGAAGATAACTACCAAATCTATGCCGCTTTTATGACGCTGTACTATACGGGTATGCGTATCGGCGAACTGACAGCTCTTACAAAGGCTGATGTTGACTTTGAAAAGGCTACTATCACTATAAATAAGTCATTTCAAAGGCTGAACGGTAAGGATATTATATCCACACCAAAAACGCCTAAGAGCAACCGTGTGGTGACGATACCAAAACTTCTTGTAGAGTGTTTGGAAACTTACCTATCCATGATGTATGAGCTGAAAAAGAACGACAGGATATTTCCTGTTTCCAAAAGCTTTATGGCAAAGGAAATTACCAAAGGCTGTGCGGAGTGTGGAGTGAAACGCATAAGGGTGCACGATTGCCGACACAGCCACGCATCACTTCTGATTGAGTTAGGTTTTTCGCCTTTGCTAATCGCTGACAGGCTGGGGCATGAAAAGGTGGAAACCACACTGAATACATACAGGCATCTTTATCCTAGTAAGCAAGCGGAAGTAGCAGATAGGTTGGATAATTTATAAGACTGTATATTTTAGTATGTAGCCAAGATTTAGAATAAGCAAAAAATATAAATGTAGCTATTTTGTAGCCAGTAGGAAAAGAAAAACCTCACAAACCCTCTAATATCAAGGGTTTGTGAGGAATTAATAGTTATTCCCACTCCAGACAGACAGTAAAGCATATAAGCAAAAATCGTTGATTTTACGACATTTTCAGAAAGGAAAAGCAACTATAAAACCATATAAAAATGAAAAATAATGCAAAAAAAATGCAATGAAGTTCAATCAATTTTGTTTGACCCAACCTTAAAACTCAATATCATTTTCCAGATAGACGCTTACACATGAGCGTCTATTTTTTTACCCCCAAACCAGAAAGGAGCTGATAACGTGGCAGTATTCCGGGTGGAGAAAACCAAAGGCTACACGGTTATGTCAAACCACCACCTAAGAAACCCCAGCCTGACCTTAAAGGCAAAGGGGCTTCTTTCTCAAATGCTGTCCCTGCCGGAAGAATGGGACTACACCCTAAAGGGATTGTCCAGTATCAACCGGGAGGGCATAGACGCTATCCGGGAAGCTGTCCGGGAACTGGAACGGGCTGGCTATGTAACCCGTGCCAGAGCGAGAAATGAAAACGGACAGCTTGCAGGGACAGACTATGTGATACATGAACTGCCTATATTGGAAAATCCAACACAGGCAAAACCTACATTGGAAAATCCAACATTGGAAAACCCTACACAGGAAAATCCAACGCAATTAAATAAAGAACTATCAACTAAAGAATTATCAAATACCGATTTATTAAATACCGATTCCATTCCTATCCTTTCCACCCCTTTCCAGAGGGAAGCGGCTACACCGCCAGAACGGAAAGGAAACGGATATACCAGCATGGACGCTGTAAGGGCTTATGAAGAAGTCATAAAGGACAATATCGAGTATGACTATCTGGTACAGGATCAACGCTATGACAAAGGCAGGATTGACGAGATTGTGTCCCTCATGCTGGAAACCGTCTGCACCCGCAGAAAAGTGATACGCATAGCCGGGGACGATTACCCGGCGGAGCTGGTAAAGGGCAAGTTTATGAAGCTGAATAACAGCCATATCCAGTTTGTTCTTGACTGTATGCGCCAGAACACCACTAAGATACGCAACATTAAGAAATACCTGCTTGCGGTGCTGTTTAACGCACCCAATACCATAGACAGCTATTACACTTCCCTTGTGGCTCACGATATGGCAAGCGGGGCGTTTGCCCCTAAAAAGCCCCAATACGGCGACCCGGACTATTATTCCTGCAACGAGGGCGAAAGCCTGTAAACAAAAAAGGAGGACACACACCATGAAACAGGGAGCATTGATTTATGACCCGGAAACGGAACGCTATGACATACGCTTTGGACTGAACGATTTTTACGGTGGTCTGCACTGCGGGGAATGTTTTGACGTATTCGCAGGCGGCAAATGGAAGCCGACCCGCATTGAAATGAATTGTGAACAGGAATGGTATCTTGTCGGTATCAAAACGGATAAGCTGGACGGCTTACGGGTACGGCGGCATGACAGGTAACACAGGGGCAACCGGGAAAAGCGGCTGTCCCTTTTTTCATGCCCGCCCGCCGCCTGTCCTGCCCTATCCCATGAAAGGAGGAACAACGACACATGGAAGAACAGATAAACGAAAAAGTAGTTGCTTTTTCAATCCGTGGCGGGAAGCTGACGGCGGAGCTGTTGCAGAAGGCTCTTAGGAAATTCCTGTCAAACGCAAAAAAACAGTTGGGAACGCCCGTGGAATACAAGGGGAAACAGACCTTAAAACAGCTTATGAAGCAGAACACGGGTGTTTCCAGCATGGAGATTACAGACGCTAACATTAAAGCCTTTGAGCCTGTTGCCAAGAAATACGGGCTGGATTTCAGCCTGCAAAAAGTCAAGGGCGAGAACCCGCCCCGCTATCTGGTATTTTTCAAGGGGCGGGACGTGGACGTTATGACCGAAGCGTTCCGGGAATTTTCCGCCAAGCAGTTAAAGCAGGCAAAAAAGCCGTCAATCCGAAAGGCTCTTGCCGCCTTTAAGGACAAAGCGAAGCAGTTAAACGCCAGCCGGGAGAAAGTCAAGAATAAAGACAGGGGGCGGGAATTATGAAACCAAACATCAAAAAACAGCTTATCCTAAATGCCCCGTATCTACTCTTTGTGTGGCTTTTTATGAAAGCCGCCGAAGCGTTCCGGCTCTCCCCCGGCGTGGATTTCTCCGGGAAGCTCCTGCATATTACACAGGGCTTTTCCCTTGCTTTTGAAAGCCCCCTGCCGAGCCTTAACGGGCAGGATTTTCTTATCGGCGTTGCCGGGGCTGTCCTTATCCGGTTTGCCGTGTACTGCAAAGGCAAGAACGCCAAGAAGTACCGGAAAGGCATGGAATATGGCTCTGCCCGCTGGGGAAATGCAAAGGACATTGAACCATACATTGACCCGGATTTTTACAACAACGTCATTCTGACCCAGACGGAACGGCTTACCATGAACAGCCGCCCTAAAGCACCCAAGTACGCAAGGAATAAAAACGTGCTGGTAATCGGTGGTTCTGGAAGTGGAAAAACCCGCTTTTTCGTAAAGCCAAACTTAATGCAAATGCACAGCTCCTATGTAGTGACTGACCCGAAAGGCACAGTATTGATTGAGTGCGGAAAACTGCTGGCAAAGGGTGGCTACCGAATTAAGGTGCTGAACACAATCAATTTCAAGAAGTCCATGCACTACAATCCCTTTGCCTACCTGCGGAGCGAAAAGGACATTTTAAAGCTGGTACAGACAATCATAGCCAACACCAAAGGCGAGGGCGAAAAATCTTCCGAGGACTTCTGGGTAAAGGCGGAAAAACTCTATTACACCGCCCTTATCGGCTATATCTTCTACGAAGCCCCGGAAGAAGAAAAGAATTTTACCACCCTGCTTGACATGATTAACGCCAGCGAAGCCAGAGAAGATGACGAGGATTTTAAGAACCCGGTTGACCTTATGTTTGACCGTCTGGAAGAAAAAGACCCGGAACACTTTGCCCTAAAGCAGTATAAGAAATACAAGCTGGCGGCAGGAAAAACCGCAAAATCAATCCTTATTTCCTGCGGGGCGAGGTTAGCCCCCTTTGATATTCGGGAACTGCGGGAACTCATGGAAACGGACGATTTGGAGCTTGACACGCTGGGGGACAGAAAAACCGCCCTCTTTGTCATAATCTCCGACACGGACGATACCTTTAATTTTCTTGTTGCCATGATGTACACCCAGCTTTTCAATCTTTTATGTGACAAGGCAGATGATGTTTACGGCGGCAGGCTTCCCGTACACGTCCGCTGTCTTTTGGACGAGGTGGCAAATATCGGGCAGATACCGAAGCTGGAAAAGCTGATTGCCACTATTAGAAGCCGGGAAATCTCCGCCTGCCTTATCTTGCAGGCACAGAGCCAGCTAAAAGCCATTTATAAAGACAACGCCGACACCATTGTAGGCAACTGCGACACCACCCTGTTTCTGGGCGGAAAAGAGAAAACCACCTTAAAGGAAATGTCGGAGCTGTTAGGGAAAGAAACCATTGATTTATACAATACGTCCGAAACCAGAGGGCGGGAGCTTTCCCACGGCATGAACTACCAAAAGCTAGGAAAGGAGCTGATGAGCCAAGACGAAATAGCCGTCATGGACGGCGGGAAATGTATCTTGCAGGTGCGGGGCGTACGCCCGTTTTTCAGTGACAAGTTTGACATTACCAAGCACCCCAGATACAAGTACCTGTCGGACTATGACAGGAAGAACACGTTTGACGTGGAAAAATACTTGAAACGCCGTCCGGCGGCTGTCAAGCCGGACGAACCCTTTGACCTTTACGAAATCGAAGTCTGAACCCGTGACCGTGGTGGCTGTATCTGTCCCCACACGCATGAATGGCAGACCCCGCCGAAGTCACGCACCAGCCGCCCACACAGGCGGTTATTTTTATGCAACAAACCACCAAAAAACATTTTTTAAGCCGCAAAAAGCGGCAGAAAGCGAGGAAATCTTATGGCATTTTTTAATTCCGCAGTTGACATTTTACAGACCCTTGTAATCGCTCTGGGAGCTGGCTTAGGTATCTGGGGCGTTATCAATCTGTTAGAGGGCTACGGCAACGACAACCCCGGCGCAAAATCGCAGGGCATGAAACAGTTAATGGCGGGCGGCGGCGTTGCGCTCATTGGCACAACCTTAGTTCCCCTGCTTGCAGGACTGTTTTAATTGTCCGGGGATAAGAGCCTATGGAGAGCATATTTGAAGCCATAAACGAATGGCTAAAGGAGCTGTTGATCGGGGCGATTAACGGGAACTTATCAAATATGTTCGGGGACGTAAACGAAAAGGTAGGCACAATAGCGGCACAGGCGGGACAGACCCCGCAGGGGTGGAATGGCGGCGTGTTCAACATGATACAGAGCTTGTCACAATCCGTCATTCTCCCCATAGCGGGGCTTATCATTACCTATGTGCTTTGCTATGAGCTTATCAGCATGGTTACGGAGAAGAACAGCCTGCATGACATTGATACATGGCTGTTCTTCAAATACTTTTTCAAGGCGTGGGTGGCGGTCTATCTTGTTGCCCACGTCTTTGACATTACTATGGCGGTCTTTGACGTGGGACAGCATTTAGTCAATGCGGCGGCGGGCGTGATAAGCACCGACACGGCGATTGACATTGAAAGCACCCTAGAAAGCATGACTGCCAATCTGGAAACCTTAGAAGTCCCCGAACTTCTGTTACTGCTCATGGAAACCGCCCTTGTGAGTATGTGCATGAAAATCATGTCCGTGCTGATAACGGTTATCCTCTACGGCAGAATGATAGAAATATATCTGACCTGTTCCGTTGCCCCTGTCCCATTCGCCACCATGACAAACCGGGAATGGGGAAGCATTGGAAGCAACTACCTAAAAGGCTTGTTCGCTCTGGGAATACAGGGCTTTTTCATCATGGTATGTGTCGGCATTTACGCCGTGCTTGTGAATGAAATGGTTATCGCTGACAACCTGCACAGTGCTATTTTCAGCGTTGCCGCCTACACCGTGATACTCTGCTTTTCCCTGTTCAAGACCGGAAGCCTTGCAAAATCAATCCTGCACGCCCACTAAAGGGCAGGCATACACCGCCCAGACCGGGCAGAAAGGAGGTTCTCAATGGCATATGTGCCAGTACCCAAAGACCTTACACGGGTAAAAACCAAAGTCATGTTCAATCTGACGAAACGCCAGCTTGTGTGTTTCGGGGCGGCGGCTCTTGTGGGAGTGCCGCTTTTCTTTTTGCTTAAAGACAGCGTACCCCAGACCATAGCAACATTCCTCATGGTGCTTGCCATGCTCCCGTTTTTCTTATTTGCCATGTATGAGAAGCACGGACAGCCCCTAGAGGTAATCGCCGGGAACATGATACGCACCCTGTTCCTTTCCCCAAAGGAACGCCCTTACCGGACGGAAAACTATTACGCCGTTCTGGAAAAACAATACACACTCAAAAAGGAGGTAAACGCCATTGTCAAAAAAAGCTATCAAAGACAGACCGCCAAAGCAGGCGGTAAAGCTGTCACGGGCGGAAAAAAAGCAGATAGCCGCCCTCATACAAAAGGCTAAGGGGGACGGGAAAAAGCACTCCGCACAGCAGACCATTCCCTATGAAACCATGTACCCGGACGGTATCTGCCGGGTAAGGGATAAGCTCTATTCCAAAAGCCTTGAATTTTTTGACGTAAATTACCAGCTTGCACAGCCGGACGATAAGACCGCCACCTTTGAAGCCTTATGCGACTTCTACAACTCCCTTGACAGCTCCATAGGCTTACAGCTTACCTTTGTGAACCGTATCGCCGGAAAAGAGGATTTTTCAAAGAGTATCGCTATCCCACCGCAGGGGGACGGCTTTGACGATGTGCGGGCGGAATACGCCGCCATGTTACAGAACCAGCTTAGTAAGGGGAATAACGGGCTTATCAAGAAAAAGTACCTTACGTTCACGCTGGAAGCGGACAACATAAAAACGGCAAAGTCCCGCCTGTCCCGGCTGGAAACGGACATACTGAACCACTTGAAAATCTTAGGCTCACAGAGCCGCCCCTTAGACGGCAAAGACCGTTTAGAGGTGCTTCACGGGATTTTCCACCCGGAGGGGGACAGCCGCTTTTCATTCAACTGGAAATGGCTTGCGCCGTCCGGTTTATCCACAAAGGATTTTATCGCACCGCCCTCATTTGCTTTCAAGAACGGGCGGACATTTGGCATGGGGAAGCTGACCGGGGCGGTATCGTTCTTACAGATACTTGCGCCGGAAATCAATGACCGCTTGCTTGCCGACTTGCTCAACGTGGACGGACACCTGCTTGTCAATCTCCATATCCGCAGTATCGACCAGAGCGAAGCAATCAAGACTATCAAGCGGAAAATCACGGACTTAGACCGCATGAAGATTGAAGAACAGAAGAAAGCTGTCCGTTCCGGCTATGACATGGATATTATCCCCTCTGACCTTGCCACCTACGGCGGGGAAGCCAAAGACCTGTTGCGTGACTTGCAGAGCCGCAACGAGCGTATGTTCCTGCTCACGTTCCTTGTGGTAAACCTTGCGGACAATAAGCAGGCACTTGACAACCAGATATTCCAAGCCGCAAGCGTGGCGCAGAAAGCAAACTGCTCCCTTGTCCGTCTGGACTACCAGCAGGAAGCGGGGCTTATGTCCTCCCTGCCGCTGGGGCTGAATGAAATACCCATACAGCGGGGGCTTACCACCAGCAGTACGGCAATCTTTGTCCCCTTTACCACGCAGGAGCTTTTCCAGAGCGGGGAAGCCCTCTACTATGGCTTGAACGCCCTTAGTAACAACATGATTTTAGCTGACCGCAAAAAGTTAAAAAACCCCAACGGGCTGATTTTAGGAACGCCGGGAAGCGGCAAGAGCTTTTCCGCAAAGAGGGAAATCACAAACGTATTCCTTGTGGCGGATAAGAAAGACAGCATTTTGATATGCGACCCGGAAGCGGAGTACGCACCCCTTGTCAACCGTCTGGGCGGGCAGGTGGTAAAAATCTCCCCCACCAGCAAAGACTTTGTAAACCCTATGGATTTGAACCTCAATTACTCCGAGGACGAAAGCCCGCTGACGTTAAAGGCGGATTTTATCCTGTCCCTATGTGAGCTGATTGTGGGCGGAAAAAGCGGCTTAGAGCCTGTCGAAAAGACCGTCATTGACCGTGCCGTGCGGGAAGTCTACCGGGAATACCTTGCCGACCCTGTCCCGGCAAATATGCCGATACTGGAAGATTTACACAATGCCCTCAAAAGACAGCCGGAGACAGAAGCCGCAAGGGTAGCCGCCGCACTGGAACTGTATGTACACGGCAGTTTAAACGTGTTCAACCACCGTACCAACATAGACATTCATAACCGCCTTGTCTGCTTTGACATCAAGGAGCTGGGGAAACAGCTTAAAAAGCTGGGAATGTTAATCATTCAAGACCAAGTCTGGGGGCGTGTGACCGAGAACCGGGAGCTTCACGCTAACACATGGTTCTATTGCGATGAATTTCATTTACTACTGAAAGAGGAACAGACTGCCGCCTATTCCGTGGAAATCTGGAAGCGTTTTAGAAAATGGGGCGGAATCCCCACAGGCATAACCCAGAACGTAAAGGATCTCCTTGCCAGCCGGGAAATCGAAAATATCTTTGAAAACAGCGACTTTATCTATATGTTAAATCAAGCGGGCGGGGACAGACAGATACTTGCCAAGCAGTTAGGCATTTCCAACCAGCAGTTATCCTATGTGACCCATTCCGAAGCCGGACAGGGGCTTATTTTTTACGGGAACGTGATACTGCCCTTTGTAGACCGCTTCCCTGCTGACACAGAGCTTTACAGCATTATGACAACCCGCCCGGAGGAACTTGCCAATGAAGCATGAAAAGCCAGTCCTTATCGTGCGGGAGCTTTCCCCGGAGCAGGCAGTCCCCTTTATCCGGGCTTACCACTATTCGCAGGTGCTTCCCCGTCTGAACCGCCATTACTTAGGCTTTTACGAGGGCGGGAAGCTGTCCGGCGTGGTGGCGTTAAGCTGGGGGACACAGCCTTTGCAGACCATACGGAAGATATTCCCCAGACACAGACTTTTGACCTCTGATTATCTGGAAATCGGGAAAATGTGCTTCCTGCCGGAGCAGAACGGCAACGGGTATTTTGGCAGTCTTGCCCTGTCCGCCCTTATCGGGTGGCTTAGGGCAAATACAGACTGCCTTTTTCTTTATACCCTTGCGGACGGCATTATGGGGAAATGCGGCTATGTGTACCAAGCGGCAAATTTCCGTTATCTGGGGAGTTTTACCACAAGCGTTTACCTGGACAGCTCCACAGGGGAAAAGATACACCCCAGAAGTGCCGGGACGCTCCTTGCCGAGAACGCCGCCCTTGACGGCGTGAAAAAGCGGCACTGGCTGACCCATGAGTTTTGCGCCATGAAAGGCATTGAGAAAATCAACGGGCGAATGTTTCGGTATATCTACCCGCTGAACCGGAAAGCGCAGGCTGTTTTAAACTGCTACCCGGAATATGCCGCCATTCCCTACCCCAAAGATAAAGACTTATGCTTTGCCGTCCGCACCGGACACAGGCAGTACAAAGAAATCCCGCCGCCCCGTTTCAACCGGGACATATGCAACCATAACCCGCAG
Organism: Eubacterium sp. 1001713B170207_170306_E7; assembly: GCF_015547515.1. Lineage (NCBI taxonomy): Bacteria > Bacillati > Bacillota > Clostridia > Eubacteriales > Eubacteriaceae > Eubacterium > Eubacterium sp. 1001713B170207_170306_E7. Next base: position 25,427 of record NZ_JADMVE010000010.1, on the reverse strand, counting down.
AAATACGGGTAACGAAAGGAGAATGACCCCATGAATGAAACCTTACAAGTCCCTATCGGGGAACAGCCCCATTTAAAAGAGTTTTTTAAGCTCTTAAATGAAAACGGGCAGAAGCAGGAAGCCGCCGACCTGTCCGCCCTGCTTTCCCAGCTTGCCACAATGGAAAAGCAGTATGAAAAAGTTCTGTCCGAGCTTACCGAAGTGCGGGGACAGCTTTCCAATCTCCATGACGGAGGTTATAAGACCGCCGCCATAAAAGACGTGGAAAATACCCAGTCCCATGTATCACAGGCAAAGGAAAAACTGGCTGGCTTAAAAGCCGATATTTCAAAGAATATCAAGAAAGCCCTGTCCGCCGTGAAACAGCAGGGCATTTCCGCCCTCAACAAAGCCGTGGATTTTCTGGGTATCAAAACCGTGCTGTCCGATATGAAAGCAGACTTGCAGGCTTCCATTTCCAGCACCCAGAAAAGCATTGACCGTATCAACGCCATAGGGAGCGAACTTCACGCATTGAATGAGCATACCAAGAACTTAGGACGTGCGCTGACCGGAAAAGGAACCAAAGAGCTGACAGAGCGCAACGAGGATAAGGGTGTCCTTGCGGCTGTTGCAAAGCCCCTAAAGAAACATAAAGCCACTTTGGAGGGAATGGAAAAATCCGTGTCAAAGGCTATCGCACGGGTGGAACGCTTAGAACGGGCGGCTGTACGGGGAAAAGAAAAGCCCTCTATCCGGGAGGAATTAAAAGCCGCCAAGAAGCCGGAAACTGCTAAGAAGCCGGAAGCCCCGAAAAAGTTACAGGAAGCCAGTCTATAAGGGGGTGCTTCCATGCAGGAATTTAAGGCAAAGGACAAAATCACGCAGAAAATGACCCGTGACGGCGTGGTGGAAACCAACCTTGCCACCGGGGAGCAGACCCGGAAAAGCCAGAGGGAAACGGACGATTTTTCCGGGGACGCCGCCGGGACACTGACCGGGAAAGCCCTTGACCGTGCCGCCCTTGAAGCGGGGCGGCATAAGGCAAAGAAACGCCGGAGGAAAGCAAAGAAAGCCGCAAAGCAGGCAGATAACACCATAAAGCGGGAAACCTCCCCGTTGCAGTTTTCCGAGGAAGAACAGGCAGACCCGGAGCTTTTAAGATATATCCGCAAGTCTGAAAAGGCGGCGGATAAGCTGGGAGCGGCACAATCCAAAATCCCCAAACAGAAACGCCTTAAAACCGCCCGGAAATTTGATGAAGCCACCGGGCGGGCAAAGGTACGGCTGTACTTTGAGGAAACCGACAAGCCCCCAAGCGGGAAGCTCCGGCACAATCCCGCTGACCGTCCTATCCGGGAGGTAACAGCCGCCGTACATGGGAAAATCCATGAGGTTGAAAAGGAAAACTCCGGCGTGGAGGGGACACACAAGGCGGAGAAGCTGGCAGAACAGGCGGGCGGCTATGCCAAGCGGAAACTGAAAGAGGGCTACCGGAGCCACAAGCTAAAGCCCTACCGGAACGCCGCAAAAGCCGAAGCCGCCGCACAGAAAGCCAATGCGACCTATCTCTACCGGAAAGCCTTGCAGGAACACCCGGAAATCGGGAGCAATCCCCTGTCCCGTTTCCACCAGAAGCAGAAAATCAAACGCCAGTATACAAAAGATTTACGCAGGCAGGCAAAGGCGGCAGGAAAAGCCGCTGATACCGCAAAATCCACCCGGAAAATGGCACAGCAGGCAGGGAACGCCACAAGGAAAACTACGGATTTTATTATCCGGCACTGGAAAGCCATTCTGACCGTGGGTGCGTTCCTGCTCCTGCTTGTGATGATCTTTACCGGGCTTTCTTCCTGCTCTGCTATGTTGCAGGGCGGCGTGTCCTCAATCTTAGGCACTTCCTATACTGCCGAGGACAGGGACATACAGGACGTGGAAAACGATTATAAGGCGAAAGAAACAGAACTGAAAAATAAGATTGACCGTATCGAGCGGGACTATCCCGGCTATGACGAGTACCGCTACCACCTTGACGAAATCGGGCATGACCCCTTTGCGTTAGCGTCCTATCTGACCGCCAAGCTCTATGATTACACCAGAGAGGAAGCACAGGCGGAAATGCAGGCACTTTTTGAATTGCAGTACACCCTTACCCTGCGGGAAGAAATCGAAATCCGATACCGGACGGAAACCAGCACGGACGCTGACGGGAACACCACAAGCGAAGAAGTCCCTTACGAGTATTACATTCTCCATGTGACCTTGACAAACAAGAACCTGACCGCCCTTGCCGGGGAGCTTCTTACCCCGGAGCAAAAGGAAATGTTTGACACCTACATGGAAACCAAAGGCAACAAGCCGGACGTATTCGGGGAAAACATCTACACCCCAAGCGGCAACGGGGAATACACGGACTATGAGATACCGCCGGAAGCCCTCTCTGATGAACACTTTGCCGCCATGATAGGCGAAGCCGAAAAATACTTAGGCTACCCTTACGTCTGGGGTGGAAGCTCTCCGTCCACGTCTTTTGACTGTTCCGGCTTTGTCTGCTGGGTAATCAACAAGTCCGGCGTGGGAAGTATCGGCAGGACAACCGCACAGGGGATTTTCAACTACACCACACCCATAGCCCCAAGCGAAGCCAAGCCGGGGGACATTATCTTTTTTACCGGGACATATGACAGCGGTTCGGCGGTAAGCCATGTAGGGATATACGCCGGAAACGGAATGATGATTCACTGCGGAAACCCCATTTCCTACGCTTCCGTCAATTCGTCCTACTGGCAACAGCATTTTTACGCCTACGGGCGTTTACCATGACACAGGAAAGGAGTTTTTACATGATGAAATTGGAACGCATTGAAGCGGAAATTGCCAAGACCAAAGAAGCCATTTCCAGACAGCAGGGCAGGCTTAGAGAGCTGGAAGCCCAGAAAACAGAGGTTGAAAACCTGCAAATCGTACAAATGGTGCGGGCGTTACGCATGACCCCGGCGGAGCTGTCCGCTTTCTTAGGAAAGCAGACGGCCACCGCCGAGCCAGCCGCAACAAACACTTATTTTTCCAGACAGGAGGACACCGAAAATGAAGAATAAAATCTTAAAAAGCCTTACCGCACTGACCGCCGCCCTTATGCTTTTGGGCGGCTTTTCCGTGACAGCCTATGCACAGAGCAGTGAACCCGCCGAAGAAACGCCTGCCATAGAAGAAGCACCCGAACCCAGCGCACCGCTGACCCCGGAGGGCAACGCCACCATTGTTGATGATATTTACGGGGAAAACAAACAGCTCATAACCGTAACCACCAAAGCCGGGAATTACTTTTATATCCTCATTGACCGTGCCGCCGAGGGGGAAAACACCGTGCATTTCCTCAACAAAGTGGACGAAACCGACCTTATGGCACTGATAGAGGACGGGAAAACAGCCGAACCGGAAACTACCGTTGTGACCTGCACCTGCACAGAAAAATGCGAAGCCGGGAACGTCAATGAAACCTGCCCGGTCTGCAAGAACAACCGGACAGCCTGCAACGGCAAAAAAGCAGAGCCGGAAGCAGAACCACAGCCGGAGCAGGAAAAGGACACGGGAAAAACCAAGAGTATGCTTCTTCTCTTTCTGATAACAGTCCTTGCAGGCGGCGGGGCGTTCTATTACTTCAAGTTTTTAAAACCCAAGAACACAAAGACAGCCGCCCCGGAATTTGCTGACTTTGACTTTGAGGACGAGGACGAAGAACCGGAAGCCGAGCCGGAGGAAGAACCGGACACCGAAGAAACTGACAGCATGGACGGGGACACTACCGAGCTTCCCGCTGATGATACGGAGGACGAAACGGGGGACACCCTATGACATGGTTTACAGACAGCCCCTTTGAAAAAATGATGACCCAAAGACCCCGGAACGGGCGGCATAAGGAGAAGCCGCCCGTTTCCCATTCCCCGGCTTGCGAAGCCTGCCCTTACAAGGGGATAGCCCCTTGTGTGGGGTACTGTATCAAGAAGATACAGAAGCAGGAAAACACCGAGCCGGAACGCTAGAAAAGGAGGAATTTTATGCAGTTAGTAATCGCAGAAAAGCCCAGCGTGGCTATGAGTATCGCCGCCGTTATCGGAGCTGATGAACGAAAGGACGGCTACATGGAGGGGAACGGCTACCTTGTGAGCTGGTGCGTGGGACACCTTGCAGGACTGGCGGACGCTTCCCATTATGGGGACTATAAAAAATGGCGGTATGAAGATTTACCTATCCTGCCGGAAACATGGGAAACCGTTATTGCCCCGGACAAGAAAGAACCCTTTGACACACTGAAAACCCTTATGCACCGAAAGGACGTGACAGAGCTTGTATGCGCCACGGACGCTGGGCGTGAGGGGGAACTCATTTTCCGCTTTGTCTATGAGAAAGCCGGGTGTGAAAAACCGTTCCGCCGCTTGTGGATCAGCAGTATGGAGGAAAGCGCAATCAGAAAAGGCTTTGCCGACTTAAAGGACGGACACAGCTATGACCCGCTGTACCAATCGGCTCTCTGCCGTGCAAAGGCGGACTGGCTTATCGGTATCAATGCGACCCGGCTTTTTTCCGTCCTCTACAACCACACCTTGAATGTGGGACGGGTACAGACCCCGACCCTTTCCCTTTTGGTGGAGCGTGACAACGCTATCCAGAACTTTGAAACGCACAAATATTATGTGGTGCATATCGAGGGCGGCGGTCTGGAAGCCGTAAGCCCGCCCTGCACAGAAAAAGAGGAAGCCGAAAAGCTCCGGGCAGATTGTGGCGGGGAAGCCGCTGTCCTCACTTCCATAGTCCGGGAAGAAAAGACCGAGAACCCGCCCCGGCTCTTTGACCTTACCACCCTGCAAAGGGAAGCCAACCGGCTCTACGGCTACACCGCCAAGCAGACCCTTGATTATACCCAATCACTCTATGAAAAGAAGCTCTGCACTTATCCCAGAACCGACAGCCAATACTTAACGGACGATATGCTCCCCACTGCGGAACATCTGGTATCGGGGCTTTTTGACAGACTGGACTTTGCAAAGGGCGTTGACCTTGCCCCGGACTATTCCCGTATCTTAGACAGCCGGAAAGTGTCCGACCACCACGCCATTATCCCCACCGCCGAAGCGGTAAAAACCGACCTCTCTACCCTGCCGGAAAGCGAAAGGAATATCCTGCTTCTGACAGCGGCAAAACTGCTTTCTGCCGTTGCCCCGCCTTACCGCTATGAAGCCGTGACTGCTTCCCTTACCTGCTGCGGCATGACGTTCACGGCAAAGGGAAAGACCGTCCGAACACAGGGCTTTAAGGAGCTGGAACGCCGCTTCCGTGCTTCCTTAAAGGAACAGCCGGAGGACAGAAAAGAACCGGAAAAATCCCTGCCGGAGCTTAACGAGGGGCAGACCTTTCCCGTCACTGCCAAGCTGACGGAGCATGACACGAAGCCCCCGAAAGCCTATACCGAAGATACCCTGCTTTCCGCTATGGAACGGGCAGGAAGCGGGGACATTACCGGGGACGCAGAACGCAAAGGTCTAGGCACGCCCGCTACCCGTGCGGCAGTGCTGGAAAAGCTGGTGCAGGCGGGCTTTGCGGAACGCCGGAAGAAACAGCTTATCCCTACCAAAGACGGCAGGAATCTTATTTCCATTCTGCCGGATATGCTGACTTCCCCGAAGCTCACGGCTGAATGGGAAAACGAGCTGACAAGGATTGCAAAGGGCGAAGCCGACCCGGAAGACTTCATGCAGGGCATTGAAGCTATGGCGGCGGAGCTGGTAAAGAGCCACGCCGCCGTATCTGACGAAAACAAAGCCCTGTTCGCCCCGGAACGGGCGGAAATCGGCAAATGCCCCCGTTGCGGCTCTCCGGTCTATGAGGGCAAGAAGAATTTCTATTGCAGTAACCGGGAGTGCCAGTTTGCCATGTGGAAGAATGACCGTTTCTTTGAAAGCCGGAAAACCACGCTGACGGCAAAGACAGCCGCCGCCCTGCTGTCTAAAGGGAGGGTAAGCATGAAAGGGCTTTATTCGGAAAAGACCGGAAAAACCTATGACGCTGACATTCTGTTAGCTGATACCGGGGAAAAATACGTCAATTACAAAATGGAGTTTCCAAAGAAACCAAAACCCAAGCCAAAGAAATAGACCAGAAGAATAGCAAGCATAGGGATTGAGTACCCAATCCCGTAAAAATCCCCATTCCCGCCCTGCGGAGATATGGGGATTTTTGCTTGTTGGGAAGTGTCCCAAACCCTCTTTCTCTTTAGAGGGTTTTACCCTCTTGAAACTTTATCAGACCATGAAAGGAGCGATACGTTATGAGTGAACATTTTTCCGCATGGATACAGAACCGGACGGAATTTGAAAAGGGAAATCCGGCGGGCGTATGGCTTGACCTGCCCGCCACCAAAGACCAGCTACACGAAGCCATGAAAACGCTGAACATTACCGCCGCCAACCCGCAGGACTTCCGCCTGCACGGGCATTTTGTAACAGACACAAAGAAAGTATCTATCCCCCTTGACCTCTTGAAAGAACCGGACTTTGACACCTTAAATTTCCTTGCGGCACAGCTTGACACCCTTGACCCGGTACAGCTTGAAAAGCTCAATGCCGTATGTGAAAGCGGCTTCTGCCCGCAGGACTTGAAACGGTTTTTAGACTATCCGGCGAATACGGACTGCTATGTTTTTATTCCCGGCATTTTGGACTACAAGGATTTAGGGGACTACTACTTGAATGACAGCGGCATGGTGCAAATGCCGGAGGAATGGAAAGGCGGGATTGACAAGGAAGCCTTTGGCAGAAACGCCGCCGCTTACGAACAGGGGCATTTCACAGAGCAGGGATATATCCTTGCCACCGGGGACGAATGGAAAAGCCGCTATGAACAGCAGAAAATACCGGGCAAATACCGGGTATTGAGCTTCCCAGAACCGGAGCATCCCGACCCGGAGAAAATCGAAAGGGAAGCCGCCCCTGCCTTTGTCCCAAAGCCCCAGACCGTTACGGCGGCAAACCCCAGCCGCCCCCTTGAATTAAAGGCAGATAAGCCTGCCGAGAAAATGAAAGAAATTACGGATAAGCTGGAACAGGGCATACAGGAATTGTTTGACAGTGACCGCTTTAAGGAATATCTGAATGTTATGTCAAAGTTCCATAATTACAGCGTGAACAATACACTGTTGATTGCCATGCAGAAGCCGGACGCTACCCTTGTAGCCGGATATAACTCATGGAAAAATATGTTTGGCAGACAGGTGGTAAAAGGGGCAAAGGGTATCAAAGTCATAGCCCCGTCCCCGTTCAAAGTGAAAAAAGAAATGGAGAAAATCGACCCCAAGACCCAGAAGCCCGTCAAAGACAGGAGCGGGAAAGCAATCACGGAGGAAGTGGAAATAACCGTCCCGGCGTTTAAGGTGGTATCAGTCTTTGATGTGTCCCAGACCGAGGGAAAAGAGCTTCCCACTATCGGCGTGAACGAGCTGACCGGGGACGTGGAGCAATACAAGGAATTTTTCAAGGCAGTGGAACAGGCTTCCCCTGTTCCGGTAGGCTTTGAAGCAATCGAGGGAAGCGCACACGGTTACTATCACTTAGCAGAAAAACGGATTGCCATTGACGAGGGCATGAGCGAATTGCAGAACCTTAAAACGCTGATACATGAAATCGCCCATGCAAAGTTACATGATGTAGATTTAAACGCCCCAAAGGAACAGCAGGCAGACCGCCCAGACAGCCGCACCCGTGAAGTGCAGGCGGAAAGTATCGCCTATGCCGTATGCCAGCATTACGGGCTTGATACATCTGATTATTCCTTTGGTTATGTTGCTTCATGGAGCAGTGGGCGGGAACTGTCCGAACTGAAAGCGTCCCTTGAAGTGATCCGCAGTACCGCTTCCGGGCTGATTAAAGACATAAACAAGAACTTTGCAGAACTGACAAAGGAACAGGAGCAGGTAAAAGAAGCTGTCCCTGCCAAAGAACCACAGCCGGGACAGCCCAAGAAAGCCAAAAGCACCCCAAAAAAACAGCCAGATTTTGATTTACAGAAAGCAACCGCCTACCTGCTGGATTTGGAGAAAAAAGTGTCTGCCGCTGACCCCAATAAAACAGCCGGAATTGCCACTTACAACACCACCTTGAAACGCCTGCAAAAGCTGTCTGGGGAAATACCAGAAAGCTATGCAGAGCTGAAATCCCTTGTTGATATAGCCGCTATCAGCTCGGATTTATCCAGTTTAAAAGAACGTATGACGGAACTTTGCCAGCTTAATCCTTTGGAAACCGCCGAGAAATCCACGGAGCAGAATTTAAACATGATAGACGGTGTGATGAACAACACTCCCACGGTTGACGAGCTGGAAGCAAAGGTAAAAGCCGGAGAAACTATTTCCCTTGTAGACCTTGCCGAAGCTGTCAAGAATGACAGAACCGCCGCCAAGACTGGGGGACAGAAAACGGAGCGCAAGCCCTCTATCCGCAAACAGCTTAAAGAGGATAAGGAAAAGGCAAAAGCCGCCCCAAAGAAACAGCCTGTCAGAGCAAAAAAGACGGACTTAGAAAGGAGCTGACCCCATGCAGAAATTTGAGAACGTGGACATTTTAAAATCCTTAAAAGCTATCATGCAGACCCATACGGAGCATTTTCAGTCCGATTTTGATATTGATGTGGAAACCCTCAAAGAAGCGGCAAAGAGCCAGAACCCGGAGGATAAAAAACACCTCTGGTTATGCCGCACTGCCGGGACATGGTGCTTACGGGAGCGTGACACCTTTATCCGGGACACACGGGAACATAATACCTTTTGTTTCTATGCCGAACAGACAAGGGACAAGATACTTGCCTATGCAGTGGAAGTAACAGGCATGGAACGGGGAAAAGTAACCGGAAACCTCTATGAGCTGGACTATCAGAAGCACTACCAGCACGTCAAGGACGTTTCCCTGCCCGCCGGAGATACCAAGCTGATATATGAACATGGGGAACGGACACAGGAAGCCGGACAGCGTATTTCCGGGAACGCTGACCCGGACTTAGGGAAATTCCTGCGCTTTGAAGCACAGCCCAAAGACCCCGCCGCCCTGCGTGGTGTTCTCTGGGACGAACAGTACCACAGAGATCACTTTGACAGCGGCAATATCAAGGAGCATATCGAAAAGCTGTCTGGCAGGAAGCATAAGCCCTCTCTGCGGAAACAGCTTGCAAAGGATAAAGAAGCCGTAAAAACCGCCCCGAAAAAGCAGGCGGTAAAGAGTAAAAACAAAGAATTGGAGGTATGACAAATGAATACATTCACTTTTGAGGAAATGAACCTTTTAAGCATTTACAACACCGGGAGCAGACAGGGGGCGATTGTCGGTATGAAGGCTGCGCTGCCCTTTATGGACGAAGAAATGAGGGAGCTTGCCGCCCGAACCATTGAAAAAGTGGAACACATGACGGCGGTTGAATATACAGGGCTTGCGATATGCGCTGCTGATGAAGCGTAATAATAATTTTTTTGTGCTGAAGATATGAATTAAATGAAACGCTGGGGAATGACAGTCTGCGGATTAGCATTCCCCGGCATTTTTTTACTTTATACGCTATCTATACCTATAAACTCTTTTATTAAATTCAATGCTAGTTGCATTTGTGGGCTTATCCATTTGTTTTTGTGATAGAGATAAATAGAATTATATATTTTTTCATCAAGTTCTGTTTTAATCGGCATTAAAGAACCGTTTTTCAATTCTTCTACAACAGAATAACTGGGAACAACCGCAATTCCTAAATTATTCATCACACATCTTTTGACCGCTTCAATACTTTGTACTTTCATGTACGGATTGAGAACAATATCTTTTTTCGCAAGGTATTTATTCATTTCCAACTGATAAAAGCCGTCCGGCTCATTACAGATCAGACTAAAGGGTTTGCGTTGGTGCGGTGTGATAAAATCAAGTAAACTGGTGTTCACAAAAGGAGAAGCGACAAGAAGTGCCCTATATGTACCAAGTTTTTTATGAATAATTGTGTCTGGATAACTGTCTTTTTCACAATTCACACCTATATCGGCTGTACCGTCCATGACAGCTTGATTGACTTCACTAGACTGCAAAGAATTGATAACAAGCTGAACACCCGGAGCTTCATGTAAAAATGATTGTATAAATGGCTGCATACTATATATCAAAATGGAATCTGGAACTGCAACCCTTAAAACACCAGTAATTTCAGCTAAACTTTTGCCATAATTATTGATTTGTTCCGTTATCTGTAAAATCGTCTCAATATGCGGAAGTATATCTTTTCCTGCTTGTGTTAGTTCCATTTTCCTGCCTATCTTTTCAAACAACTTTATAGACAATTCTTCTTCAAGCTGCTTCATTTGAAATGTTACTGTCGATTGCGTATAACTTAACTTATCTGCTGCTTTTTGAAAGCTGCCTGTTTCAAGAATTGTCTTAAAAGTTAAAAGGCTTTTTGTATTCATAATCAATGCCCCTTTCTAATACATTCAATTTGTCGAATTAAGAAAACGAAAACATTCAATTTTCTTATAGTATTTTCAGTGCTATTATAAAACAAAGATAGAAGAAAGGCAAGGTAGTTTATGGACAAGCAGGAATTAACATACGCGATAAAAATGAAAGGTTTGGAGTTAGGTTTTGCAAATCAAAAATAAAACATTTTGTTTTTATAAATAAATTATACGAGGAGGAATAACCATGAATTTTAAGTTTAGCGAGGAAGAGCAGAAAGTAATTGACCTTATTCACGAATTTGGAGTAAATGAAGCTGCACCGTTGGCGGCGGAAATTGATGAGCAGGAACGTTTCCCAGAAGAAAACAGAAAAAGATTAGCCGAATTAGGCATGATGGGAATTTGCTACCCGAAAGAGTACGGCGGTGCAGGACATTCTTATCTTGCTTATATTGCCGTAATTGAGGAATTGGCAAAACATTGTTCTACTACGTCCGTTATGTTATCTGACCACCACTCTTTAGGTTCTTTTCCAATTTCAGAGTTTGGCACAGAGGAACAAAAACAGAAATATCTTGTGCCGCTTTTAAAAGGAGAAAAATTAGGCGCATTTGCAGTAACAGAACCATCCGCAGGAAGCGACTTAGGAAACCAACAAACAACTGCTGTTGATATGGGCGATTATTGGCTGTTAAACGGTTCAAAAATCTTTATTACAAATGGTTTTTATGCAGATACTTACTTTGTTACGGCAATGACAGATAAAAGCCAACGAAGCAGGGGTATTTCCGGCTTTATCGTAGAAAAGGGTACTCCCGGCTTTACTTTTGGAACAAAAGAAAAGAAAATGGGTATTCGTGGTTCTGCCACATACGAATTAGTATTTACGGACTGTAAAATTCCCAAAGAGAATTTATTAGGGGAATTAGGAAAAGGATTCAAGATGGCTCTTATGACATTAGACGGCGGACGTATCGGTGTTGCTGCACAGGCATTAGGTATCGCACAGGGCGCAATAGACCATTGTAAAAAATATGTTACAGAACATATGCAGGGAGAACAAAGAATTTCACAATATCAGTTTACACAGTTTGAGCTTGCCGATATGCAGACAAGAGTTGACGCAGCCCGTTTACTGGTATATCGTGCGGCACAGGCAAAGCAGGATCACGAGCCTTTTTCACATCTTGCTGCTATGGGTAAATTATATGCAGCAGAAGCAGCTACAAATGTGACACGTCGTTGTTCGCAACTTGCAGGCTATGACGGATATTCAAGGGATTTTCCTTTTGAGCGTTTAATGCGTGACGCAAAAATTACTGAAATTTACGAGGGAACAAGTGAGGTTCAGAGAATGGTTATTTCCTCTTATATGGGAATTAAATAGACTACTAAAGCAGACCGTGCAGGAGGATAACAATATAGGAAAAATAGCAATCTTAACTTACGAGGACAGCGAGGAACAGGCAATCAACGCAATATTTTCCATTTTAGCAGAAAAAATAGAATTGAAAATAGTTCAGCCTGTTTCCTACCCCGTGTTATCCTATCCGGGACTGGAAATTAGGCTACATCAACGCCGGGTACTTCGGGACGGGGAGGATATAAACCTTACCCGTCTTGAATATGGAACGCTCTGCTATCTGGCTTCCAGTCCCGGTAGGGTATTCACACAGGAACAGATTTTTGAAGCCGTCTGGCACATAGACAGTGATACCTGCCATTCCAGCGTTGTGAATACTGTTTATAATCTGCGAAGAAAGATTGAGCCGGACAGTAAGAACCCTACCTACATAAAAACCGTGTTAGGCGTTGGCTACAAATTTGATATGGAGATTACCGGGAAATAATAATCTGCGGATTGTCATTTCCCGGTATCTTTTTTTGTGTCTGCGGACAGATAAAAGCCGCTTTTTAAGGGGGGTACTGGAAGTTCCCACCTGTCCCTCAAAGCACCCCGAAAATACCTTTAAAACAGGCTTATTCAGCACCTCTAATTGTCCGTTTTACCTTTCTGTTTCACGGTTCTTATTGGACTGTTTTTCCTGTTTCAGAATACCGTCCACATTCTGCTTAATCATGTCATATTGCTTCACTTTCTTTTTCAGTTTCCCATATTCCAGATACAGCTTATCTTTCTGATCGGCAAGCTCCTTGTACTCTGCCAGCAGTTTCTTGAAGTTCGGAAGCCTGCCCCCGTTCCTCGCCGCCTGCAACGTCTTAGCGGCGGCTTCATAGATAATCAGACTGCTTTCATGCTCTTGCCAGAATTTCTCTTTATTCTTTGCTTTCCGGTACTCCGCATAGACGGGCTTTGTCTTTTGGTAGGCAGATATATTTTTCATCAGCAGGGACATATCCGAAAGCCGCCTTTCCAGCTCCTTTAAGGTGGCGGCGGTCTGTTCGCTCTCCGCATGGACTTCTGAAAGAACCGCCTGCAACTGCCCGTACTCTGAAATGTTATGCTCCGTAAGGAAATTCATGGTCTTTGCCGCCTGCTTCAGATTGTGGATTTTCGCCCATTGTTCATATCCCCGGCTCTGCGCCGCCTTGATACTGTTCTCAATATCAATCAGCAGTGAAACACCGTCCTTTTCCTGCCGTAATGCTTTCGGCTTTGCCCTGTACGTTCCGGCAATCCGTTCTTTGAGGGCTTCCACGTCATAGGCTTCCCCCAGCGTCTTAGAGCGTGTGAACCGCTCCTGTCCGGCGGCACGGAATGAGATATATTTTCCCTGCTTTATCTCATAGCCCGCCGCTTCCATGAGCCGCAGGAAATCTTCAAAATCTTTTGCCTGCGGGATAGTGCTGTCAATGGCGGCTTTCAGCTTTGCTTTCCAGCTTGTGCCTTTCCGTTCAGCGTCCCACTCTGCATATTTCTTTCCTTTGTTTTCCCCCGGCGTGACAACCGATAAACCATGCTCCCGGCACAGACGGTCACTTTCATTCCGTATCTGGTAATAGCTCCGCTTATTAGAAATGTACTTGTGGTGTGTTACGAAATCCACGGCACAAAACATGATGTGATTATGGATATGTCCCTTGTCTATATGGGTGGTAAGCACATATTCATACTTGCCGCCCAGCACCTTATCCGCCAGCTCTTTCCCTATCCGGTGGGCTTCCTCATAACCCACCTCTCCGGGCGCAAAGGATTGTATCAAATGATGTGCCAGATTGTCCCCTTTCTCCCGTGCCTGCGAGAGTGTAAAACCGAACTCAATATCTGCCGTTTCATAGGAACAGCCAAAGGAGGAAATCAAAATCTTTTCGTCTGTTTTTTCGGGATTGCAGATATAGTCAACCGCTTTTTTCAGCGTAGTTTTGATAGGGTGTATCTTTGTAACTGCCATATCTTTTCTAATGCCCCCTTTATCTCTTTTAAGTCCTGTTCATATACGTTCCCGGTGGTATTGACCCGCTTTGCTATCTGGTTTACGTTTACGCCGATTTTCTGTATTTCTGCGGTCTGCTCCTTGATAGCAGAATAGTCCACTTGAATGATATAGCCGTCCACTGCCATTTTCCGAAGATACGCCCCCAGATTGTCCGTTGACAGCAGTTTCATTTTTTCCTCAATCAAAAGCCGTTCCTGCTCCGTCACATAAAATTTGACTTGAATATCCCTTTTTCTCTCTGCCATTTCTTCCATTCCTTTCGCATTTTCAAGGGGGTTTGGGACACTTCCCAACAAGCAAAATCCACGTTTCCCCACAGGGTAGGAAAAGGGGATTTTACGGGAATGGGTACTCATTCCCTATGCTTGCTATTCTTCCTCTTTCCTCCTTAACACGATTCAAAACCACAGACAGGCAAGTACAGCACCAAAATAAAAAAGATAAGAGGGAAGCCGATTATTCCACGGCTTCCCTCTTGATTACCCCATAAGCGGAAACAGACAGCAGGGGCAAGGGCGGGCGTTCTTTGCCCGTACAGTTTACCCTTGCGGCTGTTGTCTGCTTCTGCTATCTGGCGGCATGAAAAAACCGCTGTTACAGGCTGATTTCCCATAACAGCGGCTTACTCATTTTTCTTTGTTTCTTTTGCTTCCAATATCCCTTTCGCCGTGGCTTCCATAACGATAAGCTCCGTATCGTCCAATCCGTCAAGCAGACTGTCCACCCTGCGGCGGCGGCTGGTTTTCTCCGGCGTTTTCTCTGGAAAGAAAAACTGGTCTACGGATATATGGAAAAAGGACGCAAGCTCATAGAACACTTGAAAACTGGGGTGCTGTCCCTTGTTCTCTATGGACATGATATAACGGGGCGCAAGGTCAAACATTTCCCCCAGCTTTTCCCGTGTAATGCCCCGGCTTTCCCGTGCTTCTTTAATCGCTTTTCCTATTGCTCTGAAATCATACTTTTCTTCATTGTACATAGTCATATCTCCCAATGTCATTTTACAAGACACCACCCCTTTTCTAAACGATTACACATATCTTATTATGTACTTTTTCAAATCCTATTATGCGGAAGCTGTCGGATTTTAATGCAAAACATGATGAATACCAGATACAGACGTGAGAAAGAAAAGATTTTAGGACGGTAAGATTTTCCATTGAAAAAGGAACAGCCCTTTTTCTATTCCTGCCAACAGCGGCAGGGAGCAATAACGCCGCCGTATGACAGCGACAAAATTACTCCCACGGAATCTTTTTCCTTTCAGCACGGCGGTACACATGGAGGTATCAGCCGTGCTTTTTTTCTGCCCGGATATTCGTATCACAAAGTTTACCGTAAAAGAAGTATTTGCCCTGTCTGCGGCAGTTTCCGGCGGACAGGGCGAATACAGAAATCTTACAACTGGATATGCTATTTCACACACCCGACTATTGCCTTGCTTTAGTCGGGCTTTTTTATATTTTTTTCAAATTTCTTTCGGGGAATTTGCCTGCCACAGCTTTCCAATCGTGTTAGTGGCGGAAAGGGGAAAGACACCCGCCTTTTGCGGACAGCG
Source organism: Eubacterium sp. 1001713B170207_170306_E7 (assembly GCF_015547515.1). Lineage (NCBI taxonomy): Bacteria > Bacillati > Bacillota > Clostridia > Eubacteriales > Eubacteriaceae > Eubacterium > Eubacterium sp. 1001713B170207_170306_E7. The sequence goes on along the minus strand of NZ_JADMVE010000010.1, from coordinate 10,015 downwards.
AAAGGAGGTGAGAACGTGAAACCTAATTCGCAGGAAGAATACAACCAGCAGACCTTTGACAGCTTTTGCAAACGGTTATTGAAGAATGAATCCCGTGATTACTACAAGCATTTGCAGTACCGCAGGGAGCATGAAATTTCTCTTTCAGAGCTGTCCGAGGAAGCATTGGAACAGTTCGCCGTATGGGACAGATATTTTGAAGATACATACCTTTTTGAAGTCATGGGCTTTGAAGTAGCCATTACAAACGAGCTGTTAGCCGAAGCACTCAAAACCCTGCCGCAGGACAGACAGGAAATCATATTGCTGTCCTATTTTCTGGGAATGACAGACCCGGAGATTGCAGAGCAGTTGAACCTTGTGCGCCGGACGGTAGCCTACCGCCGGACAAGCTCTTTGCAGGCATTAAAAAAATTTATGGAGGAAAAAGCTGATGAATAAGACATTGACACAAAAGCCAGCCACACAGGGCAGTAAAGGCTTGCTTCCTTACCCTGTCATTGTGGCGGCAGTTTCCGGCAACGTGGACGCTATCAACACAGTGTTAAACCACTATGAGGGTTATATCGCCAAGTTGTCAACCCGCACCATGTATGACGAAGCAGGCAACCCGCATTTGTGCGTGGACGAGGAACTGCGGCGCAGGCTGGAAACCAAGCTGATTACAAAAATCCTTGCTTTTAAAGTAGCCTAAAGAACCGCCCGCAAAGGGGAATAGACTTTCCCCCTTTTCACTTCCCCGGCGTGGGCTTTTCTTTCGAGCATAAGGGCATACTGCCCGTTGCTTCTTGCCACCCCACAAAAGCATATCGACCCGGTATGTTTTTGCGGGCTGACAAGCCCCTGCACTTTGACAAAGAAAGCGGCTCTCCGCAGTATAGGGCAATCGGACACGTTCAATATACGGCGAGCCTGCGGGCTGATACGCCATGACCCCGAAAGGAGCGAGCGAGTTTATCAGTGAACCGCTGGCGGCAGGTGGAAACTGCCGCCGCCATGACCTGTATATTGGTATAATGATACACCCGTATGATACGGCTACCCATAGGAATGGGAGGGGTGCAAGTCCCGTGGAGCTTCCAAGCCGTCCGAAAGCCCATTAAAAAAATGCAGGAAACAATCATTTTTATAGAGCTTTTTTGCTGAAAATCTGTTATGATCGTAGACAAGATATTGAGATACCCTATCCTGTCTACGGAAAGGAGGATAATGGTTACTGTAACAAAGAGTGACTTAATCGCACTGGGATATGGGACTTCATTTGCGGCAGACATTATAAGAGAAACAAAAAAACTTATGATTTCCAGAGGACACACCTATTACCAGTCAAGGAAACTGGACAGAGTGCCAAAAGAAGCCGTAGAAGAATTGCTGGGAATCAAAATCCCGGATAGACAAGATTGATTGTACTTCTTGCATATCATGTAAGGAGTGAAATCATGGCAAAAGACCCTATTAAAAAAGCGGATAATGGAACCTATTACTTTAGGGCAAATCTGGGTTACAATCCGATTACTGGAAAACAAATACAAAAATATAAAAGCGGTTATAAGACCAAAAAAGAAGCACGGGAAGAATATTCCAAGCTGATTTTAACTTCCACGGCAGAGCTGACCGAGAAAAAGGAAACTATTTCTTTTCAGACATTTATTGAGGACACTTATCTCCCGTGGTACAAAACGCAGGTAAAGGAAAGCACTTATCTCAACCGCCGTTCCACCATACAAAAGCACTTTGCGTATTTTTACAAAATGGCAACGGACAAGATAGAGCCTATCCATGTTCAGAACTGGCAGTTAGAGCTTGCGAAAGAATTTAGCCCGAATTATATCCGTATTGTACAGGGTATGCTTTCAATCGCCTTTGACCGTGCTGTTGTTCTGGGACTTGCAAAGAAAAACCCGTCAAGAATGATAGGCAACATCAAAAGCAAAAAGACAAAGGTTGACTTCTGGACACTGGAAGAATTTCAGAAAGTGATTTCCCTGCTCTATAAGGGCGATTACTACGAACATTACCTTTTCATTTCCTTTTGGCTGTTATTTATGACAGGCATGAGGATTGGCGAAGCCGCCGCCCTGCAATGGGCTGACATTGATTTTGAAACAGGTCTTATCAGCATTACCAAAACCCTGTACTATAAATCAATGGACGATTACAAATTCGTTGAGCCAAAAACAAGGGCAAGTGTCCGCACCATTTACGTTGACACTGACACTCTGAATGAGTTAAAAGCATGGCAGGCGGTTCAGAAAAAGGTATTAAAGAATTGTGACCTTGTTCTAAGCTATAACAGTATTCCCACCAGCAAGCACACGCTCCCACGGGCATTAGAAAAACTTGCTGGACTTGCAGGCGTACACCGTATCAAAATTCATGCGTTGCGCCATTCCCACGCTTCCCTGCTTATCAGCATGGGAGAAAACCCGTTACTTATCAAGGAACGGCTGGGACATGAAAAGATACAGACCACACTGGGAACATACGGACATTTATATCCCAACACCAATCTTGAAGTTGCGAAAAAATTGACAGGTATTCTTACTTATACCCCTGCTTCACACAGCGTTGCAGATTACACAAGCAATCAGCACACAGCTATCTATCACAGAGAGGTTGAATAGAAAAATGCAATCATAATGCAATGGGAAAAGGGAAAAGCCGCAAGACCCTTGAAAAATAAGGCTCTGCGGCTCTGCTCCAACTATTCAAACTCAATCGTAGCACAAGGCTTAGGACTCAAATCATAGCACACGCGGTTAACGTTCTTCACCTCGTTCAAAATCCGGTGGGTGATTTTCTGGAGGATGGGCCAGTCAATTTCTTCGATGGTGGCGGTCATGGCGTCAACGGTGTTGATGGCACGGAGAATGACCGGATATTCGAAGCTTCTGGCGTTATCGCGGACACCGACGGATTTAAAGTCTGGGACAACGGTAAAATACTGCCATACTTTTTTATCCAGTCCGGCATTGGCAAATTCTTCTCTCAGGATGGCGTCGGATTCCCGGACGGCTTCGAGGCGGTCACGGGTGATGGCGCCTAAGCAGCGGACACCAAGTCCCGGACCTGGGAATGGCTGGCGGTATACCATATCGTCTGGCAGGCCGAGCTCAGTGCCGCAGGCACGCACTTCGTCCTTGAACAGCTGGCGGACGGGTTCGACCAGCTCAAACTGTAAATCCTCGGGCAGACCGCCGACATTGTGGTGGGATTTGACCATTTTGGCGGTTTTGGTGCCACTTTCCACGATATCCGGGTAGATGGTTCCCTGTCCCAGGAAGTCGATGCCTTCCAGCTTACGGGCTTCTTCCTCAAAGACGCGGATAAATTCTGCGCCGATGATTTTGCGTTTTTCTTCCGGGTCGGCCACATCGGCCAGCTTGGTTAAAAAGCGTTCGGCGGCATCCACATAGACGAGATTGGCGTCCAGCTGATTTCTAAAGACCTCGACCACGCTTTCGGATTCGCCTTTACGCATGAGGCCGTGATTGACATGGACACAGACTAGCTGTTTTCCGATGGCTTTGATGAGAAGCGCAGCGACAACGGAGCTGTCGACCCCGCCGGACAGGGCCAGCAGAACCTTACGGTCGCCCACCTGGCGTTTGATGAGCTCGACCTGGTCGGCGATAAAATTTTTCATGTTCCAGTTTTTTTCTGCTTTGCACTGCACCAGCGCAAATTCTTCCAGAATGCCCTTTAATTTGCCTTCATCTTCAGGCCATTTTTCCAGTGTATTGGCACCTTTGGCCGGAGCGTGGTCTACGGCCAGCACCGGGCAGTCTGCTTCGTAGACCCACGGGCCCACGTCTATTTTTTTGCCGTCAACCACGTTGTTGGGGCCGCCGTTTACGATAATCCCCTTGACATTGGGCAGGGCTTCCAGCTCTGCTTTTGTGATATCATGCGGATAAATTTCACTGTATACGCCCAGGCTGCGGATCGCTCTGGCCAGGGTGGTGTTTTCGGTATTTCCCAAGTCTAAAATAACAATCATGTCTTGTTTCATGTTTTACACTCCTCAATTTATTTCGTAAAAGATCATTCTCTTATTTTATCACAGGAGAATGGATGCCCGCAAGCACAACGGTCCTGTGCCGCCAGTCTATTTTTTCCGTCTTCTGAGATACAAAGCCGCGATCAGGACAGCGACCACCACCAGCACGCCCACAAGGATAAAGGTCGTGGTCCGGTGTGACCCTTCGATGCCCGTCTGCGTATTTTCAGCCGCTTCGGACGCTCCGGCCATATCTGCTCCTGATTCCTGAATATTCTGATCCGGTTCTTCCGTACCCTCATTGGGCTGCGGATCAACCTCCGGGGTTACGGGTTCGTCGGCTGAATCACTGGTAAAGGCCTTGATCATGACATTGCCGTAGTTTCGGGTGACAGCCTCATCATACAGATAAACCGTATCCTCCGGCAGGCTTGTGACATCCTGCCAGTCCTCGCCGGCTTTTCTGATAAAGCTCTGCCTCGCATCGGCCTTTGCAATGCAGTGAAAGGCACCGTCCATGCCGTAGAAATCATAATTATCCGTCCCGGCCTCAATGGGCCAGTAATACCCGTCGCTGCCTGCGATTTCCTGAATAACGGAAAAGGTCTCGCCCGGCTCCAGAGCCGCGGCCTGGGCCAGAGAGAGGGTATGGTAGCCGCCATATTTTACCGTGTCGGTCTGATCCACGGCCAGCGTACCGCTCGCCGGATCGTTTATATCCTTTAAATTTTTATACACGCGTGTATGAACCGTTGAGCCCGGGGTGATACTGACCGCGGAAACGGCTTTGAGGGTTTCCTTTCCAGCCGCTGTAAACACATTGGAGACCTCAGCGGCCTGCGCCTGAAGCCCCAGCGGGGCGTAGGATTTCACTCCCAGAAAATCATACTGATAGTTGTGGTCATAGGAAAACCGCCCGTCCTCCGTGGGGATATCCACCTGATAGGCGGTAAAGGACTGCACGCTCCGGTCATAGTAGGACAGATAGAAATACCCGTCATTTCCCCAGCCGCTGCCCCAGCTGTTCTTGACAATCCAGGCGCCATCGCCCTCTGGGATTTCTTCAAAGTTCCCGGCTGAATATCCATCATCCCAGCCCACAATGGACACGAGGTGGTTGGGCGCGGTGTAGACCGGGTTAAACTCCGCGTCGTCTTTCTTTTCAGCGTCCACTGCGCCCGCTGCCGCTGCTTCTGTCTCCTGAGGGGTGCTCTGGCCCGCGGCAAAGTACACCTGAACCTCGCCGTTTTTTATCAGACTTTCCTTGATGGCTTTCTCCGCATTTTCATCATAGGCGAAGTTTTGCTTTTCGGCATCGGTAAAGGTGGCGGTTCCGGGCAGGAAATCGGCGTCCTGGAGATGGACCGAGGCGTTGAAAAATTTATCGACCGGCACCTCCCAGTTCATGTCCTTTGGATTCTCAGTCGGATACCACTCATAGGGGGTGCCCTCATAGGGCACATCCGCTTCAGTGTCAACACCGCACCAGGTGCTCAGGGTTCCGGTCAGCAGCTCCCGGGTACCGCCCAGATCCATAAAATAGCGTCCGCTCGCCTGGGCCGTACCCTCCGCGCCATTATTCACCCCTTCAGCATCTGCCAGGCGGTAGGCAAAATAGGACAGGTGCCGCTCGGAATAGTCCGGCTCCGCGGCGGCCTGTACCCCTTCTTTTTTCTGCTGGGTGAGCACATTAGACTCAATGGCCGACAGACCGCTGAAAGCCCAGCAGGAGGACCAGGGATTTTGATTCTTTACGCCGGTGCTCCGTCCAAGGGACCGCAGATCATAAGCTGCGGGCAGGCTGTCCCCGGCGTTTTCTGAATACCTGAAATTGTAACAGGACTGGTCCAGTCCTGGCTGTGCATGCTCCTGCGTTTCGGCGTACACAGGGGATACCAGTCCAAAGCCCACCATAAGCACAGCCGCCGTAATGCCCACTGCCCGTTTAAACACATGCTGTTTTCTGTTTTTCACCATCTCATCCTCCGCTTATTTTTGATTTAATCATACTGTATTTTTTATTCATGGTCAAATGGATTTAAGGCTGCCTTTTATAGCATTTTTAATCAAAATACGTTACAATAATAATATACGCACGTATAACAACGCATTTTTGAAAGGAGAGTCTCATGCTGAACATTGAAAAAATTCAAAAAGAAGTCGCGCCGATTGCCCAAAAATACGGAATTCCCCGGGTATATCTTTTTGGCTCTTATGCACGGGGTGAAGAAAAAACAGACAGCGACGTTGATTTAAAGGTCGATATTCAAGGCACAAAAATTGGTCTTTTTGAACTCTCCGGTCTTCGCCTGGATTTAAAAAACCGGCTTGGGGTTTCCGTCGATGTCGTAACAGAGGGCGGACTGTATGAAAATGTAAAAAACGAAATTTTAAAAGACCAGGTGTTAATTTATGAGCACAAAAAATAGAAACATCGACATTATTGATCATATTTTAAAATACTGCTATCAGATTGACGAAACACTACAACGTTTTGGCAATAATTTTGACAGCTTTCAGGCCGATAAAATATACCAGAATGCCACTTGCATGTGTATTCTGCAAATCGGAGAGCTTAGTAAATATTTAACAGATGATTTTAAAAACCTATATTCAGACATCCCCTGGAAACAGATCCGGGGGATCCGTAACATCTTTGCTCATGACTACGGAAACATTGACGTCCTTACTATTTGGAATACAATAAATTACAATATACCAGAACTGAAAGACTTTTGTGAAAGCATTCTGGCCCAAAATAAAGCTTTAAATCAGGAAGCCTTGCATGACCAGGATCTCTCCGAAGATAATGCATAAGCTAAAAAGCCCCAAAGCATTAACGCCTTGGGGCTTTATCTAATTCCAGATCTCCACATGGTCAAAGGCCTGTCCCGGGTACTCGATCACGCCGAGGCCCAGGGTTCGGGCCACACGGGCGACCTCGGTATAGGGCACGCCGGGGCAGTACAGGTCGGCGGCATGGCCGGAGCAGTGCCAGGAATTGGGGATACCGCCCACTTCGGCGTTGCGCGCCTCACACCGCACGCCGGAGGTGATGATCACCGGGCGGTCAAGGGCACAGCGCAGGGCCTCTACCCGCTCCAGAAGCTCCAGAGCCATGTCGGCTGGCCAGCCGTCGCAGTAGCCGTCACAGTCGCAGGCATATTCCGCCATCAAAAAGTGGGCGGTGGCCCAGGGCCCGTCGGTGATGATGGGATCAGGCGGCAGGGGATGCTCAATGACAAGTCTCTCCTCCTGCGCCGGTTCTGCAGGCTGCGGGTTCTCCGGCTCCGGAGACAACGTGGGCGCGGGCTCTGTTATTTCCGGTGCCGCCGTTCCCTCCAGCCCGGCCGGTTCTTTGCCGGGCGGGTTTATCCCCGCCGCAAAGACCAGCCCTGTAACCGACCAGGTGGCGACCAGCCAAAAGGCCAGGGGCTTTTTAAAGCACCCCGGCCAGCCGCGCTTCGGCAGTTTTATAATTCCACCTTACGCACGGTTTTATCCACAAACTGGTATCCTGCCAGCTTCTCCAGTCCTACGCCCGATGGCTGGAAAATATTCTGGTCAATGATGGTCTGGGCCGAAGCCTCAATCTGCTCCTGGGTCAGATCGTCCAGATAATCCGGAAGGCTCAGGGTCATGCTGTCGCCGTTTTTCATCAGAAAATCCAGTTCCAGCGCTTTGGTACTTGTTGTTTCCATTTACATTTCCTCCTTTATGCTGTTTCAATGTTCTGGTAAGTCATAACGTTGTTGCTGTCTGTTACAATGGGTGTTATCAGCTTGCCGATGGCCTTGCCGGTAAGCACCACTGCCTCTGGGGTGACGATGGCCTCATCAAGGCCGAGGTCGGGATAGCTCTTTGTTTTCTTCTTAATTTTTCCCTCAAACTCCCCGTAATTCAGGATAAGCTGCAATTGGTTTTTCTGCTTTACACGCTCATATGCCATTTTTCAACCTCCAATTTATTTTTTAAGGCTTTCGCGGCAGCGCTGCCTTGATAAAACGGTGGTCTTTTCATGCTTCTTTTTTTAAACTTCGCTAGTGGCCGGTCATCGCGCACCTCCTCTTGTTCTCTGGCTGGGCTGCCGCTGTTTTTGCCTTATACCTGTAAGTTGTCTCTGGGTACCCTTTTGACCAAAGCCTTTTATATTTTTTACAGCTGACGCTTCAGCTTTTTAAGGATCCGGCTGTGGCGGTACTGAAGGGTGCTATAGCCCACCCCCATGTGCTGGGAGACCCTCCGGATGGACTGGTTCTGCCCGTAGACTGCCTTTAACAGCGCCCGCTCCTCCGGGGTCAGCTCCTCGAGGGCCTTTGCCAGACGCGCGTGCTCCTCCCTGCGCACATAACCGGCCTCAATCTCGGCGGCAGGATCTGCCAGCCGATCGATCAGCGTCTCGCCGTCCTCGTCTCCCACCCGGGTTTCTGCCGGCACGTCGCGCACCAGGCGGCGCAGGCATTTACGCCGCCGGTTCTGCCCCTTCTGGTACACATAGGGCTTGATAAAGGCCGCGAAGCCAGCACCGGCGGCCTGGTCATAGGCCTGAATTCCCTCCAGAAAGGCCAGGCGGGCGTCCTGCAGGCTGTCCTCAAAGCTGTAATTTTCTGTTTTTCCATAGCTGGCCGCGGACAGCATCAGCGGCCGGAAGCAGCGCTCCAGAAGCGCCGCCGCGCACGAATCCCCCTGCTGCGCCTTTATGGCCAGTGTGTCGATCTCATTATATTCCATTTCCTGCCTCCTCAGTTATCCTCATAAACCGCTGTAACCTCAAGAACCATTTCCGGAAACCGGTCCTCCACAGCCCCGCTGTACGCGTAAAACAAATCCTCAGCCTCCTCCGGGCTCCGGGCATAAAAGCCCACCTGCACCCGGCACTCGGCCTCCACCCTGTATTCCCTGGGCCTCAGCCGCAGCGCCGGCCCGATACCATAACGTCTCATCACAATCCTGCCTTTCTCTCCCGCGCTGCCCACATGGCGTTAAAGCACGCCACCTCATCCTCCGGATACAGTGCCGCGATGGCGGCCTTCTCGGACTCGGTGAGCGGGGGCAGCAGATTAAAGCCGTGGGAGACCGGCTGCGCCTCAGGAATAGAACCATATAGCTCACACTGTTTAGGATTTACATTATTTATGAACGGTGCGGCCGGGCGTGCCGCCCGGGTGACGCCCTGCGTCCACACCAGCCGTTTCTGCCCGGTGTCCATCACGCGGATCTCCACCTCGCAGAGCCCGGTATCAAAGGGCTTTAGCCGGTAATCTCCAGCGTGCTGGCCCACGTGCGGTGTATAGTCAATGCGGTCGTGACGGATCAGGTGCTTGCGCTGGGCGTTGACCTGAAAGCGGCTGTTCAGCCCCAGAAAGCGGCAGATTTCGCTGTTGGGCGCCTTGAAAGCAGCCGGCCAGTACCACTGTCCGTCCTCGCTCCGGACAGCGGCCTTGTTGTTAAAAAACATAAGCAGATGCCAGAAGGACTGGAGCAGCGGATTCAGGCCGCTGGTCTCCAGCCACCGGTAAAACGCCAGCAGCTCAGTCAGGTAGTTCACCGCACACCGCCGTTTCTGCCGTTCAGCCACAGCTTGATATCCCCCTGGCGGATGGCGTCGCCCAGCGCATCGGACAAGCCGATCAGGTTCATGCCCTCCCGCACCCGCTCGCCGTAAATGCACAGCGATTTCTCGTACTGCTTCAGCAGGCCGTCGATGCGCTTTTTCAGGCTTTCCAGATTTTGCTCCTGTTCGCAGAGGTCCATTGCCTGAAAGGCCCTCAGCCCGTCATTCATTTCCATCGGACGCTGATTTTTGCAGCAGTCCTCGCAAAAGGCACGGTAAAAGGTCAGCGGAACCTCCTGCCCCATTTCCAGGGCGCATTTAATACACCCCAGCGGATTTCCGGCTGCCAGCCGATCCGTCCAGTCTCTTTTGGTTTCATTCATCTTGTAAACCTCCTGTAAAATAAAATGATTTTATTTCAGCGGCGTTTTGTTGTTCTCACGTCTGCTGATGGTTCTATC
>NZ_JADMVE010000009.1:929-139270 GCF_015547515.1 Eubacterium sp. 1001713B170207_170306_E7 | reverse complement strand
ACTAATCGGCCGAGGTCTTGATCCCATCAAGACATTTTGAAAATACTCCCAATCTTTATGTTGTTTTGAATGACCAAAATCAGCATCAAACAACCGAATAACAAAGTGAGATTGATCTCGTGATGATGGCGAAGGGGAAACACCTGTTAACATACCGAACACAGAAGTAAAGTCCTTCAGCGCTGAAAGTACTTGGTGGGCAACTGCCTGGGAGGATAGGACATCGCGGGGTCTTTTTGCGTTCAACCTTAAGCCGCGCAAAAAAAGGATGGTGAATGGCCCGTGCAAGTTGACTTGCAAAGGGCCAATGACCATCCTTTTTTTATGGGGCGCAGCCCCCGACGGAGCTGTCCGCAGGGCAGCGGAGTGCGCGGCCCCACACCCCGCAAGTCTTCCAAGTAGACGCCTTTTTTATTTCAGGCTTTTTTAACAAAACTAAAAAAGCAAAGAATCATCAAAACAATTCTTTGCTTTATCTTTTTACAATAATTCCAATAGTTTAGAGAAAGCTGTTGGCAACGCCACGGCCGCCAGCTGGTCACGATCTTTAAAATCGGCTTCAGTATTACCATATTTTCCTGGCGCCTCAGCGGCCATCATTGAGGTGATTTCAAAATAATAGACGCTCATATTCCAAATAATGTGGCTGAAAACATGTTTACTATTGCCAATAAGTTTTCCCTCAGGAAGATCTGGGAAAACAGTTTCCAGAGACTGGTGAATCGCGTGACCGGGAGCATCCTTTTTCTTTTCTATAATAGGGAAACTCCAAAGGCCAGAGAGCAAGCCTTTATCCGGGCGTTTAACGAGATAAAGAGAGCCGCCCATATCAATGATCCCAACTTCCATTTCAAGCTTTTTTTGACGCTGTTTTTTCGATTTGACAGGCAATTGATTTGGTGTTCCCTCCCTGAAAGCTTCACAGATATCCTGCTCAGGACAAATCATACATTTTGGACTGCTTGGTGTACAGATTAAAGCCCCTAATTCCATAAGCCCTTCATTAAAATCACCGGGGCTGTCGGGCATTGCCTGAGCCACCCAGTCGGTAATGACTTTTTTTACTTTAATATCAGCGATATCACCGTTGTAATTGTTGAAACGTGAGATCACACGCAGCACATTTCCGTCAATGGCAGGCACCTTTTCTTTAAAAGCAATGCTGGCAATAGCCCCGCCAGTATAAGGCCCGATGCCAGGAAGTTTAACAAGCGCATCATAATGATCTGGAAAAACATCCTTGTACTCTTCATGAATTATCTTAGCTGCCTTATGAAGATTTTTTGCGCGGGAATAGTATCCTAATCCTTCCCAGAGTTTTAAAACTTTATCCTCGGGCGCTTTTGCCAGTGCGGCTACATCGGGAAAAGCCTTAACGAAACGATGATAATAAGGGATAAGTGTATCAATCTGAGTTTGTTGGGCCATGATTTCCGAAATCCAGATATTATAAGGGTCTTTAGTCTCACGAAATGGCAGGGCGCGTTTTGATTTGTAAAACCATTGTAAAAGATTTGTGGCAAAAATATGTGCGGTTTCTTTATGAAAATTCAAAATATCATTCGTCATAGTATCCTCCAATAGGCATTATTATAGCATAAATGCTTAAAGAACTTGACAAACATCCAAAATCTTGTTAAAATTTATTTTGTAACGAACTTGTAAACTATACTATGAATTTGTAAAACAAGTAAAAAAGGGGTACACGATTTGAATAAGTTAACATTAATTAAAAGATTTTTAAAGAGGTATAAAAAGGAAACCGCTATTATTTCAGGTTTGTTTGTTTTGGTCATTATTATTGGCGTTACCTGTGCGTTTAATGCGACTAAGGATGTGGAGCTTGTTTTAGATGAAAATAAAGCGTCTGCCACCGATGCTGTCAAAACAGAAGTTATTAATGCACAGTTGCAAAAATCCGTTGAAGAAGTTCTTCAGGATCAGGGATATCCGGTAAATGAAGAATACACCATCAGTGTCGACCCGGACAAAAAAGTTAAAGACATTGATACCGTTACGGTAAAGAAAAATGCTGTCGGTCAGATCAAGGTTGATGGAAAAACAATTGATTATAAATCAGCGGACGAAACAGTAGGCGATCTTCTGAATAACAATAATATTCAGTACGACGACGATGATATTGTAACGCCGGCGCCATCGACCGCACTGACTACGGATGTCTCCAATGTTACCATTGCTCGTATCGAGGTAAAAGAAGAGGCTGGAGAAAAGGATATTCCTTTTGAAAGTGAAGAAAAAGAAAATGCAGAGTTGGAAGAGGGCACTCGTAATGTGGTAACACAGGGTGTTGTTGGAAAGGCTGATTTTGTTGATAAGGTAACCTATCAGGACGGTGCAGAAGTAAAACGCGAAAATATTTCTACCACTACAAAGGTTGAACCGGTTAAGGAAGTTGTGGAAGTCGGAACAAAGAAAGCTGTTCCTGAAAGTCTTGCTTCAAGCCCGAGTCCAAGCGCTGGAAATGCGACACAGTCAGCAGGCAGTGATTTTGATCTGATCTGTGCAATTGTGGCCCATGAAGGCGGCGCTTCCTATGAAGGTGCAATGGGCGTTATCTCCTGTGTTATGAATCGTGTTGATTCAGGATGGGGATCGGATGCTGTAAGTGTATTAACAGCACCGGGCCAATTTGCTTCCTATCTTGACGGATATTATACCCAGTATTTGGGATGCGCACCGGCAGCAGTACAGCAGGCTGTTACGGATTGTATGGAAGGTGGTATCCGCAGCCATAACTTTACAAGCTTCAGAAGCTACCAAACAAGTGGTTCTGTATGTATTGCAGGGAACTGGTATTTCTAAATTCATCGTGTACAAATAAAAATACATATAAAAAGGGCAAAATTGCCCTTTTTTTTATTTTAATACTTGTTCTTTGTATACAATAAATGTATACTATATATCAGAGTGTTTTTAAAAAGATTGGAGTGGAAGAATGATGGAAATCGCAATTACTAAAAGAACACAGTTGAAACCAAAGCCAGATGAAAACAACTTGGTTTTTGGAACTGAATTTACTGATCATATGTTTATCATGGATTATACCGAGGGTGTAGGCTGGCATGATGCCAGGATCGTTCCATATGGGCCGATAGAGCTCTCTCCCGCAGCAATGGTTCTTCATTATGCTCAGGAAGTTTTCGAGGGAATGAAAGCCTATAAAACGCCAGAAGGGGATATTCAGTTTTTCAGGCCTATGGAAAATTTTGCGCGCATGAACCGATCAAATGCCCGGATGTGCATTCCTCAGATTGATGAAGAATTTGTTTTCGGTGCATTAAAACAGCTTGTGACCATTGATCAGGACTGGGTGCCCCACGCACCGGGTACATCCCTGTATATCCGTCCTTTCGTCTTTGCCACAGATCCGTTTATCGGTGTCCGTACCAGTCTTCATTATAAGTTTATTATTATTTTAAGCCCGGTAGGCGCATATTATGCGACAGGGCTGCAGCCTGCAAAGATGCATGTGGAGGACATCTATTCACGGACAGTTGTCGGAGGTACAGGCGAAGCCAAATGCGGCGGTAACTACGCAGGTGGCCTGGCAGCACAGGAAAAAGCTCACGATGAAGGCTTTGAACAAATTCTTTGGCTCGACGGCGCGGAACGCAGGTATATTGAAGAGGTCGGCACCAGCAACATCTTCTTTAAAGTGGATGGTAAATTCATCACGCCTGAGCTTCACGGAACAATTCTTCCTGGGATTACCCGAAAAAGTGTTATTGAGCTGCTGCGTTCCTGGGGAGAAGAAGTAATAGAACGCCGTATTACCATTGACGAGTTTGTAGATATGTATCATAAAGGCCAGATTGAAGAAGTATTTGGCACTGGAACCGCAGCGGTTGTATCGCCGATCGGCGGCCTGGAATACCAGGGGGAAAATATGAGTTTTAACAACGGTGAAATCGGTGAATACACACAGAGAATTTACGATACTTTGTTTGGAATGCAGACAGGAACCGTTGAGGATAAACTGGGTTGGACCGTTAAACTCTAAATAAAAATCCGGTAAAAATCACGAAGAAAATGGTTGACAGGGGCTTCAGCCCCTGTTATAATTAATCTTGCATTTCGAGTCGAGAGGTACCGAAGTGGTCATAACGGGGCGGTCTTGAAAACCGTTAGGGTGCAAGCCCACGTGGGTTCGAATCCCACCCTCTCGGCCATCAAAACTGAATACGTCAGTGATAAAAACGTAGTCTTTTTAGCCTGACATTAAACATGGAGAAGTACTCAAGTGGCTATAAGAGGTGCCCCTGCTAAGGGTATAGGCCGTTAACGCGGTGCGTGGGTTCAAATCCCACCTTCTCCGCCAGACTGCATAAATACTGGGTTTCAGAGATTCTGAAAGCCAGTTTTTTTATAAGCGAAACACGGCGTTTTAAGAAAGGTGGTGTCAGAATGTATCGGATTGCAGTCGTTGATGATGACGAGAGCTTTCTGAATCAGCTTTGTTCCAAAATGGAAACTATATTATGTGAAAAAGGATTGGTTACCAACTCTGATTTTAGCATAGACCGATTTACACAAGCCGGCGAGATACAAAGTGCGGTTTTAGAAAATCCATCGTATTACCATCTTCTGCTACTGGACATTGAGCTTTCTAAAGAGAATGGACTGGCGCTTGCAAGGGGGCTTCGAGAGCAGGATATCAGGTGCAGTATCATTTATATTACAGCCTATCGTGATTATGTGTTTGACTGCTTTGACACACAGCCTTTATGGTATCTGATGAAGCCTCTGGATTATGACAAGTTTACAGAGATACTTTTATCAGATTACCGCCGAAGTTATGCGGATACTCGTCTTGTCCTCAAAATTGACGGCAGGAAGGTGCCCCTGTCCTTTCATGATATTTACGCGCTGGAAGCTGCTCAGCACCGTACAAGGATATGGCTGCATGAGGGATACCGTAACTGGAATGGTGCGCTTTCTACGTTGAAGCAGCAGCTGCCCTCATCCGGCTTCTGTCATTCTCATAATAGCTATATCATTAATTTGAGTCATGTCAAAGAGATACAGCGCACCGATGTCCTGATGGATAATGGCAAAACATTTCCTGTCAGCCGCCGCTATTATAACCAGACTTTTGAGAAGTACTTCACCTTTTTAAAACTTTAATCTATTATAAAAACGCTGTGTTTCCAGTTGTCGGAAATACAGCGTTTTTCTTTATGTCTGC
The DNA here is from genome assembly GCF_015547515.1 of Eubacterium sp. 1001713B170207_170306_E7. Lineage (NCBI taxonomy): Bacteria > Bacillati > Bacillota > Clostridia > Eubacteriales > Eubacteriaceae > Eubacterium > Eubacterium sp. 1001713B170207_170306_E7. The sequence continues at coordinate 134,064 of NZ_JADMVE010000009.1, read as the reverse complement.
TCCTGCGGCAAGAGAAGTGCCGTGCGTACGATGACGGTATCTTGCTCCTGCTTGATTTGCAGGATACTGTTATATTTTTTTGCAACAGCCGCCATGGCTTTCATACCGTAACCATGTCCCGACCCTTTCGTACTTAGGCAGAGTCCGCTCGTTTTATCCATTTGAAGTGTTTCCTTGCAGGGATTGATGGTTTCGACAAACAGATAGCGTCCCCGTACGTGCATGGTGAGCTCTACCTTTTGTGTTTTATCTTTAGAAAGCACCGCCGCGGCTTCGGTGGCATTATCCAGCATATTCATCAGAAGCGTTGTTAAGTCATGGTCCGGAATGGACAGTCTGGAGGGCACATTTACATGCAGCTCCATCAAAATGCCTTCCTTCTCTGCTTTTAGAAGAGCACGTGTGACAAGTGCGTTAATCAGGGAATGTTCACAGATACGTATTGGTACAATCGCTTTTGTTTCCCGGGTCAATTCGTTCAAATATGCTTCCATGCGCTCATAATCCCCGGCATGGCTTAGGTCCATCATGGTCTGCAGGTGCCGCAGCATATCGTGCCGCATTCCAGCGATCTCCATGCTGCTTTTTTGAATACTCTGAATGTTTTCGCTGATGAGTTTATTTTTCACGGTCATGACAGACAGCTCACTCAGGGTATCTGCTGTTTTCTCAATGGTCATGAGAAAGCTGACGCCTGCGCCAAGTATCAGCAGAATCTCGCCTGTTCGCTGAAGAAAGAAGTAGCGGTTTGTAATAATATTCGCCAGTATTCCTGCGTTCTGGCTGAAGATCAAGGTCGTATGTAAAAGAAAGACGGCGGATAGGACAATCAGAAAGGCTGGTGTAAACAGGCGGTAAAAATCATTCTGGTCACGGTATTCCAGAATGGAAAAGACCATAAGCGCCAGCAAGGACAGATACAGCAGAGCGTCATAGGGATAATTGCCAAGGAAGGCAAAAGCCTCCCATTTTGCGGCGATATGAAAAAGAATGCTCAGCCCAAAAGGTATACATAGAAACCAGACATCCCATTTCTTCCATTGTTTCATCTGTGCCAGCATATACAGCATGGGGAGTCCGACACATAAGGGAATCAGCAGGTCTGATGGAATCACGTTTAATGAAAAATGAGCGCTGAAATACAGATCAAAGTTAAGCAGAACGCGCAGAGACTGTATCAGTGCCGCCACCATCAGCAGCAGAATCGAATAGGATTTTTCTCCCTGAGTAAGGTTATAGAGAAACAGCCCCAGCAGTAAGAGAAAAGCAACCATATAGACAGCGACGGGCATAGCGATCCGGTTTGTCTCAGTGACAAGCTGCAGCGTCTGTATGGCTTCACTCGACAGCCGCACCATCGGCAGCCCTTTGTAGTCTTTTGCCCCAGGATAGGAAAGGGCAATTGTCAGAGTTTTTCCTCCATAGTCTGAAGGCAGCGATACCTTGACGGATTCTCCTATTCCTTCAATCCTGGCGGTTTTTTTTGGAAACTCAACAAAACCGATACGGTTATCCAATGTCGGATCCACTGTATACAGAAGTTTTCCGTCCAGAAAGACACTCTCCTGCCATGCAGTATCCAGCTCCAGAGTCGTATAGCCCTCCAGCTCCAGACGCTCATCCAGGGTCCGCGTAAGATAGAAGGTACCCTCCGCGCTGTCAAACAGCTCCTGCGTTGATGCGGCTTTTTGTTTTCCGTCTTCCATGGTATAGATGTCCCAGCCGCTGTTATCCCAAAAAGTAGGGGTGAGGAACAGCTTTTCAGCATTTGTATGTGAATAGGAAGACAGGAAAGAAACCGCCAGAAGAATGATAAGAGTATACAGCAAAAGCAAGCCTGTTTTCCATTTTGATGTTATTTTCTTCAAGTGAACGTACCTCCTTTTCATAAGGATAGCAGGAAAGTACGGGGAATTTCAACAAAAAATCTTACCACTTGGGAAGATTTTTGGACCAAGTAGGAATACCCTCTTTTTTAGGAAGAATTTTTTTGCTAGGATAGATTTACAAAAATGTACGCTCAAACGACCAGCGCAGACGATTTGTTGTGCCTTTGACACCTGTACCGGAGAGAAGAAAGTGAGTGACAATGCGTTAAAAATGGCGCTGTGAATACAGGGAATAATTTGAAAAGCGCTCTGGTAAAGCCAGAATTAAAACTGAACATTTTCTACAGTGACACTTTCGGACTGGCCCTTTAAACAAACGGCCAGTGAATACTCAGGGTAAAAAGGAATAAGCATAAGGGTGTATCCGGTGACGGTATCGAATCGCGGGCCGTTTTTGGTGAGGGAAACGGAAAAAGAGGAGGAGGGCATGGAAAAGCCTGTTCCCACCGCTTTCATATAGCTTTCTTTCAGGCTCCAGAGTGTATAGAAGATTTTTTTCGGTTGCCCACAGCTTTTCAAATACTGTTGTTCAGATTCATGAAACGCAATTTTTGACAGAGAAAGATAATCGCCGTTTTCATGGTGTTGGACATCCACGCCCACCTCCTGATCAGATAGTGCGAGAACAACGAAATCACCTGAATGTGAGAGGTTAAAATGGAGGCCGCCGTCTATGAAAGGCTTGCCATAGGGATTATAAAAAATACGGCGGTCATAGTTTGGTCCAAAACATTGAGCTAACAGAAGCCGTCCTCCCAGGCATCGCAGTCTGTCCTCCTGACGCAGAAAGGAATTGATTTTTGGCCATTGACTCTGGGGAAGACGCTGAAGCAGAAGGTCAATATCCGATGGGAAATTTTGTATATTGCAGCAGAATAGTTTCATTTCTTCACTCCTGGGCGAGCATTTTGCCTTTAAAGATTAGTTTGTAATAAATTGAAAATCTAAACGATCTTGTGCTTATTATAGCACAATATATCTGAAAATTGCTATTCAAAGGAAGGATCGGGGTATGAAAGCGAAAAAGTTTGGGATGTATCTGTTGATCGCAATTCTTTATTTTATTTTAGCGTCTCCTTTTGTACGCCTTACCTTTGGCGGCGGCTATTCACAGGTTCGATTTACAAATTTAATCTCGATGCCTGCGGGATTATTGTTTGGATTTCCGGGTGCGCTGGCGTGTGCTCTTGGCAACCTTGCGGCAGACATTTATTCAGGCATTGACAGTTATTGGATTTTTGGCTTTTTTGGAAATCTTTTGATGGCGTGGCTGCCTTATAAAATGTGGCATACCATGTTTTTCTTCAAGGATCATTCGCTGACTTACCTGGAATCCTTGGAGTCTGTCATAAAATTGGTCTGTATCTCTGTCATTGTCAGCTGTGCGTCTGTAGGCATTATCGCAGCAGGTGGACAGTTGCTGGGCGGCTTCGCTTTCGCGGGTTTTTTTCTTCCAGTGGCACTGCAATACTATGATTTTTCTTTGCTTGGAGGAATGTTTATTTTTCAAATCTGCTTGACCATTTTTCATATAAAGCCACGAATACCGGAAAAGGTCTACAGGCAAAATTACAAAAAGCGGTATTTTTTCATTGATTACATACTTTCGGCTTGTATTGTCATATTTTCAGGTATTTTGTCAGTGATAGGAACGGGACCGGAAGTGAAAAGCACGCCGTTGATTACGTTTTTATGTGTAAGTCTTATCGTCTTTACCGCGGTACTGGCTTTGCTGCCAATGACCCGAGGCCGAATCACAGTAGAGCGTGTTGACACCGATATCGCCCTTCCGAAAATAGGAATAGGGGCTCAGTTTGTGACTTTTTTTCTGTCGATTTTAGGGATCGTTTTAATTATGTTTTTCATTTCGATTCTCCGGATTCTCTATGTAGATTTTACCGCTATGACTGGAGAAGGGGGAAATGTCTCCGTGGTGTGGCTGCGTACAATCATTCTTGTTGCGATAGCAGGAACATTTTTTATGGCAACGCTGCCACTGCTGCTGAAAATTATTCAGCAGAAAGTAATCAATCCGGTTTTGGCGGTTTCTGCGTATACCCGGAAATTTGTTTCAGAAGACAAGCTGGAGCAGGGCCGGCTGGTGGTTGAGCATACAGGGAATGAGCTGGATGATCTGAGCGAATCGGTCAATACAATGGTGGATAAACTCAGGAGCTTCATAGAGGATATCCGTAAACGCACGGAAAAAGAGGAAAAGCTTGCGGCAGAACTGAACATTGCTAAAAACATACAACGCGGTTTACTTCCCGGAAATTGGGAGGGAACAGGCTTTGAGATTGTCCCTTACATTAAACCTGCAAAGGAAGTGGGCGGAGATTTCTATTATTTTTCCGCGCTGGATGAGGATCGGGTTTTTATCTGTATTGCGGACGTCTCAGGAAAGGACATCTCAGCGGCCATGTTTATGGTAGAGACAAAGACGCTGATTGAAGCGAATTGTACCTTGCCGCCGGAGCAGATGCTGGCGCGTGTCAATGATATTTTATCCAAAACCAATCCGGCAATGATGTTTGTCACGGCTTTTACAGCAGTGGTAGACCGGAAAAACAGGCGAATGACCTATGCCAACGCGGGTCATAATCCGCCAATCTGCCGAAATGCCGGTGAGGTTAAATGGCTGGATGGGGAAGCGGACTTTGTGCTGGGGCCCATGGAGGGTACGCAGTACCAGCGGCATACAATGGAAATCGCCGATGATTTTGAGTTGTTTATCTACACCGATGGCGTGAATGAGGCTGAAAATCTGGAAAAGGAATTTTATGGAAACGACAGGCTGTTTCAGCAGATGAATATAACAATGAATGAAAGCCCCAGCTGCTCTGAACTGATTAAAACCATGGAGCAAAGTCTGGAAGCTTTTACGGAAGGCGCTGATCCGTCAGACGACATTACCATGCTGGCGCTGGCGGTAAAATAGGAGGGAGAAAATGTTCGAGAGAAAAGGGAATATTATTGAACAGCAGTTTATGAAGTTTTTTTTCCCAACAGTATTGATGACCATGGCGCTGTCCTTGAGTACAGTGGTCGATGGTATCATCGTGGGAAACATCTTAGGACCAGACGCGCTGGCGGCGGTTAATTTAGTACTGCCGATTACCCTGCTGTTCAACTCGGTCTATGTGTTGATCGGCGTGGGCGGTGCAACGCTGTATTCGGTGGCCCTTGGAAAAAGGGAAAAGGAATATGCAAAGCAGCTTTTCACCTTGTCCGTTTTAGCAATGGCTTTTGTATCGGCTGTAATCCTGGTACTGGGTCTGTTTGTCTGCCGGCCGCTTGCGGAAATTCTGACAGCGAATGCGCAGAATCTGACGGAGCTGGTGTTTGATTACATGCGGGTGGTCATGCTGGCATCGCCATTTTTGATTTTTGCTCCGGGGCTGGTATACTTTCTCCGTTCTACTGGTGAAGTGAAGCTTGCCTCCAGTGTCCTGATCATTGCGAATGTTGTCAACCTGACTTTAGATGTTGTCTATATTGTGTTTCTGAGGACTGGAATCGGCGGGGCGGCCCTCGCCACAGGCACCGGCTATTTTGTTGGACTTTTTATCGCGTTGCTGGGGATATACCGGGCAAAAGAGCTTCGTTTCTGCAAAATGCCGGAAAATAAATTGAAAACATTGATTCAAATCATGAGTACGGGCCTGCCCATGACCATTAACACGGCACTGAATTTTTTCAGGCTCACCTGCATCAACGCCATTGTCATGATCTACCTTGGAAGTAATGGCGTGACAGCTTTTTCTGTCTGCACATCCTGCCTGTCCATTGTCTCCATGTTTGTCGGCGGGTCTGCACAGACCATGATCCCGCTGTTGGGGACGCTCTACGGCGAAAGGGATATTGAAGGTGTACGCTTCACCATTCGGAAAGCCATCGCCATAACCGGAACGGCGACGTTAATTCTGCTGTTCTTCTTCGAGATCATACCGGCGCAGATTACCAGTTTGTTCGGAGTGACAGATCCGACGCAGATAGCCATCGCGGTCGAGGCTATTCGGGTTTACGCGATCAGTCTGCCGTTCATGGGACTTCTGTTTATCTCTATCTGCGTATACCAGGTTATGGGATATCAAAGCTTATCCAGTGTCGTTGCTTTTTTGGAAGGCTTTGCAATCGTAGTGCCTGCCGCGTGGATTTTATCAAAAATATTTGGCGCTGTCGGCATTTGGGCAGCATTTCCGGTGGGTGAAATACTGACGATTGTCTGTATCTTTATTTACACAAAAAGAGTGAGGAGAAAAAATCCAGACGCCCAGGGCTTTTTCCTTATCGAAAAGGAAAGAGACGAGACAATGCTGGACGTAACGCTCTCGCAGGAAGCGACGCAGGTAGTTGGACTCTCGGATGCGGCGATTCGGTTTTGCATTGATAACGGCATCGATGAAATGACAGCGGCGAGAGTGGGTGTCGTATTGGAGGAAATGGCCGTTAACACCATTGAAAATCAATCGGGAAATCGCAGAACAAAGAAAAAGAAATATATTGATATTCGTCTGATTTTAGAGGATGAGGATATTTCGATCATATTCAAGGATAACGGGTATCCTCTGGACCCGCTAAAGACGGGAGAAAATCGAGAGCTCTTCAGTAATTTAGCGGTAGCAGAAGCCGTCTCCAGTGATATCGCTTATGACTATATCCTGGGGATGAACTGCAGTGTTGTAAAAATAAATAAAAAAGGAGATAAAGTGTATGAACATTTTGAAGATGAAGGATAAAGACGTTATGACGATCACATTGGAGGGCCGGCTGGATACAGTGACAGCCCCGGAAATGGTGGATACTGTGAAGGAATTAGATTGTAAGGAGCTGACGGTAGATCTCGAAAAACTGGAGTATATTTCCAGTGCAGGCCTGAGGGCTTTGCTGGTCTGCAAAAAGACAGCAGATCAGTGCGGCGCAGCTTTTTGTGTGAAAAACCCAACCCAGCCGGTATTTGAGGTGATGCGCATGAGTGGGTTTGACAAGGTCCTTACCATCCAAAGAGATTAGGATTATGAAAAAGGTCGTATTACCGGCAGAGACGGATCGCCTCTATCAGGCGCTGGATTTTGTCACTGAGACCGCCCGTGAATACGGAGGCGTAAAAGAACCAGAGAAGCTTGAATTGATTGTGGAAGAAGTCTTTGTAAATATAGCGAGTTATGCGTATAAAGAATTACAGGGAGATGTGAGGATTGAATGCGGCGCAGAGAAGGATTTGCTTATTGTTCGCTTCAGAGACTGCGGCGAGCCGTATGATCCTTTGCAGCGTCCCGCACCGGACATTACATGTCCTGTGGCAGAACGCCCCATTGGCGGGCTTGGCATATATCTTGTTAAGGAAATTGCAGACCGGATCAACTATGCACATGTAGATGGAGAGAATATTCTTACCATCGGAATGAATTTACAAGGAGGAGCAGAATGAAGACAATTGAGATGCAGGAAGCCATTGCGTTGTGCCGGGAGGCTGAGAAAATGGACCCGGAACAGCGCGGCGTCCTCAGGGAAAAAAGACTTCACCGTCTGGTGGATTATGCGAAAGAGCATTCCGCATATTTCAGAAAAGCCTATGAAAATATTGGAGAACACTATACTTTGGAGGAACTGCCCCCAACCAATAAGCGTGTATTGATGGAGGACTATCACGGCTGGGTCACCGATCCACGAATCACATATGACGGTGTGTTTGAGTATATCAATAGTCCAGAAGCTGGAGTTAAACGTTATCTTGACGCGTACACAGCGATTACAACCTCTGGAACCACAGGCAGCCCCGTGCCGATGGTGAGAGATCCCTATCATAACACCATTCATGGCGCTATGATGCAGACCAGGCTGCTGAGACAGACAGACCCGGATTTGATGATACCGGTCAGGAATAAAATTGCAGCGGCGATTTTTCTGGATCCCCATGTTTCCTCTTATTCCAGTCTGCTTCGGACAAAAAAAGCATACCCTGGATATGAGAACAATATATTGGAGCTCTCCATCACCTCGGACGTCGCTTCGATTGTCAGGCAGTTAAATCAATTTCAGCCGGACATGGTCACAGGGTATCCTTCGGTTATGGGGGCGCTGGCCAACGCGCAGAAGCAGGGAGCTCTTCAGATAGCGCCAAAGGCCATTGCCTGCTCGGCGGAGGTTTTAACGGAAACGGTATATCACGCACTGAAAGAGGCTTTTAACTGTCCGGTACTAAACAATTATTGCAGCACCGAGGGGGGCGAGGCCGCTATGTCCTGTTCTTTGGGAAAGCTTCATGTGAATGACGACTGGGTTATTCTGGAGCCGGTTAACCAGGATGGAACCCCAACAAAAGAGGGAGAATGGTCAGATGGCGTCTATGTCACAGATCTGACAAATTATGTGCAGCCGATTATCCGCTATTATATGGAAGATAAAATAAAGCTACACAAAGGGCCGTGCTCCTGCGGCATCACCCTGCCAGTGATGGAAATACTGGGAAGAACAGGGGAGAATCTGACAGTCGGCGTCGTCGAGGTACTGGGGGTTAATGTGGAATATTCCCTGCAGTATGTCGAGGGCGCCTACGCCCTGCAGCTCGTGCAGAAGGGAGAAACAAAGTTTGAAATCAGAATGATCCCCGAGTCGGAGAAAAAGCGCACCGATGTATTTGAGGAAGCCCGAAAAATAATGGAGGATTTTTTTCAGAGAAACGGGTGCCCGCCTGTGGAATTTATACAGAGTCAGGAGCCGCCCATCCATAATCAGAGGGGCGGCAAGTTAAAATTCATTGTCAAGGATTTTGATAAGAGGTAAGATATGCGATTATTTTTGGAACAATTTTTGGAAAATATAAAAAAGGCGCCGGAACACGTAGCGATTTCAGATTTGGAGGGAGAAAGAACAACCACTTATCAGGAGCTGGGGGACATCAGTGACCAGATAGCGGGAAGACTCATTGAGACTGGTGTTGAAAAAGGTGATTTCGTAGCGGTGATGCTGCCGAGAAAAATGGAATATATCTCGGCCGCTTTGGGGATACTCAAAGCCGGCGGCGTGTTTGTACCGCTTTCCTCCAGCTACCCGAAGGACCGGATAGCCTTTATCCTGGAACAATGCGGCGCGCACACGGTTGTGGATGAGGTTTTTTTGAGCGCGCTTGAGGAGGTTCATGAAGCGGAGAGAAGCCTGCGCTTTTCCGGACCGCAGATAAACGCTGAAGACCGGGCTATTGCCATTTATACCTCCGGCTCAACCGGTAATCCCAAGGGGATTGTCCATAATCATCTGAGCTTTGCCAGCAGCTCATACCGAAGCGCAAAGGCGTTTGGTTATACAGAGGAAGACATCTACCTTTCCAACCTTCCTTTTCATTTTATAGCGATTATCGAGGACGTTTTCGCCTTGTTATACGCTGGTGCCGCTGTCCATATCAACAGTGAGGATGGCCGAAAAGACATCCACCGGATCGAAGACGCCATTGCAGAGCACCACATCACAGCCACGCTTATTTCTCCGCAGATGATGAAACTGTTTAAAAATAAGAGCGATACGCTTCGGCTGGTGCTCTGTGGAAGCGAGCGTGTCTCAAATGTAAAGGGGAACGGGTATGATCTGTACAATATCTATGGCTCCAGTGAAACGACACCGGCAGCCACTTATTTTAAAGTCGATCAGGAATACGACAATACCCCCATCGGAAAAGCATTTGAGGGGATGCACGTTTATGTGCTGAGAGAAGATGGCAGCCCTGCCGCTCCCGGCGAAACAGGGGAAATTTGTATTTCGGGTTATCTTGCGCAGGGATACTTGGACCTGCCTGAAAAAACAGCCGAGGTCTTTACGGAAAATCCTTTCGCAGAGGGCGGTACCGATAAAATTCTGTACCATAGCGGCGATCTCGGAAAAATGCAGGAGGATGGAAATCTTATCTATGTGAACCGTAAGGACTGGATGGTAAAAATAAATGGCCAGAGAGTGGAAACGGGAGAGATTGAGGCATTGATGAATGGGCTGCCTTATGTGGAGCGCGCCGTTGTTAAGGGATATGAAAATAAATATGGACAGACCTATCTTTGCGGATATTTTCAGATAAAAGAAGACTTAAGGCCGCAAAATCCTACCCAGGCGGTCAAAGAGGCACTGAAGGAAAAGCTAGCGGATTATATGATCCCGCAGTTTTTAATTGAAATGGAAAAAATTCCTTTGAATCAAAATGGAAAGCTGGACCGGCTGGCCTTGAAAGCTCCGGATGCTTCAGCCTTTAAAGCCGACTATGAAGCGCCTGACACAGAAGCGGAAGAATTGCTTTGCCGTGGCTTTGAAGCGATTTTAGAGGTAGACCAAATCGGGAGAAAGGACGACTTTTTTGCCATTGGGGGAGATTCCATCAAGGCGATTCGTCTGCAGGAGTACTGCTTAAGTCTAAATTTGACATCATCGCAAATTTTTGAGGGAAAAACGCCGGAAGGCATTGCGGCACTGTGCACCCAAAAACAGGATGATCCTTATCAGGGCTGCGGGGAGAAAAGGGAATTTTACCCTCTTACCGACAGCCAGCTGGGCGTATTTCTGGAATGCCTCCAGAGTCCGGAAAGTGTCATGTACAATATTCCATTTTGTTTTACAGCTCCGAAAGCTGTGAATGCAGACAAATTAAAAGCAGCCCTGGAAAAAATGATCGACCACTATCCTGTACTCAAAGTCAGTATTGGAGAAAAAGACGGGTCTTACGGGATGATCCCGCACCCAGAGCGGATGTACGGTGTAGAGACAGAAGAAATTTCTGAGGAGCGCTTTCAGCAGGTTAAAGCCGGATTTGTAAAGGCCTTTGACCTGGAGAAGGGCCCCCTCTTCCGCATAAAGCTTTATCAAACAGAAGACCAAATCTATCTGCTGGCCGACTTTCACCACATAATTTCCGACGGCGCGTCCATTGCCGCATTTTTCAATCAGGCGGCGGAGATCTATCAGGGAGAGCTGCCGGAAGAAGAAGTGATCAGCCAGTTTACGCTTTCAAATTATGAGATGACGCTGAAAGAGCAGGATATTTACAGGGAAGCCCAGGCTTATTTTAAAAATTACCTGGAGGGAAATGAGGTAAACTCTAACCCGGTGTTTGACCACCCAGAGGATCCCGAACAGAGCATTTTGCCCGCCGAGCGCCTTTACTGCAATCTGGAGGAAAAGGTTTCAGCCGAAAGGCTGGAACAGTTTACCCGAAATGCGGGGATAACGGAAAACACCTTCTTTTTAGGTGTTTACGCCTACACGCTGGCAAAATACACAGGGCAGGCTGAGGCGATGTTTGCCACGGTCAACAATGGGCGGCACGACCCCAGAATGGCACGAACCATGGGGATGCTTGTCAGGACGCTGCCAGTCTATGTGGCGATTGATGAAGAAAGGGAGATCACGTCATTCTTACGGCAGCTGCAGGAGCGTTTCTTTGAGACCATGAAATATGACTGCTGCTCTTTTGGAGAGTTAGCCAATCAATACGGGGTTTCGTCAGAGCTGCTTTTTGTTTATCAGGCTGAGACGCTGAATGCCATCACACTGGAAGACCGGGAGGTTTCCATGGAATCGCTGGAAACCGGCTGCAGCCTTGCCAATATCGCGCTGCATGTTTTTAAGAAAAAAGGCAGCTATGATCTGTTCTTTGAATATCGAAGGGATGTTTATGACCGCCAGAATATGGAATCCTTTGTCAATCTGTATCTGCGGGTCGCGGAAGGGTTTTTGGAATACGATGCTTTAAAGGCCATTCCGCTGGTTTCCCAACAGGAAATACAGATGCTTCAGTCTTTTTATGGAAAAGAGACAGCCTATGACAGAAGCTTGACCTTAGTGGCGCTTTTCAGGCAGCAGGCCGAGAGGGAGCCGGATAAAACAGCGGTGATCTACAAAGACAAATGCTATACCTATCGTGAAGTGGATGAACTGTCTGAGCGCATCGCAGCCTATGTGAGCGGGAAAGGGATCGGGCCAGAGCAGGTCGTTTCAATTTTGATCGACCGTTGTGAGTACATGGTGATTGCGTCCCTTGGCGTTATGAAATCCGGCGCCGCTTACCAGCCGCTGGACCCCACCTATCCGGAGGATCGGCTGGCGTTTATGATGGCGGACGCGAAAGCAGAACTGCTGATTACAGACCGGCAGCTGCGCTCAAAGGTTCCGGAATACCAGGGTGAGGTACTGCTGACAGAAGCCATACCAGCGCTGCCACCCGCACCGCAGCCAGGCAAAACGGACCCGTCACCGGAGGATCTGTTCATATTACTGTATACTTCCGGAACGACTGGCACTCCTAAGGGGTGCATGCTGACGCAGAGCAATATCGTGGCCTTTTGCTCATGGTACCGGTCCTATTATGGGCTGGAGAGCGACAGTATTGTGACGGCCTACGCCAGTTATGGCTTCGATGCCAATATGATGGACATGTACCCGGCGTTGAGCAGCGGCGCTGCCGTCTGCATCATTCCGGACGAGCTACGCCTGGAACTGCCAAAGCTTAACGAATACCTGGAAAAAGAAAAAGTGACACACTGCTTTATGACCACCCAGGTCGGCAGACAATTTGCCTCAGAGATTGAGAATCATGGACTGAAACATCTCTCCACCGGAGGCGAGACCCTGGTTCCCGTACAGCCGGGATCAGACTACGCTTTCCACAATCTGTATGGACCGACAGAATCGACTGTTCTCATAACGGCTTTTGAGGTGGATAAAACCAAAAGCTACGATAATGTGCCCATTGGACACGCCATTGACAATGTAGAACTCTATGTCGTCGATAAATATGAAAGGAGAGTTCCGGCAGGAGCCCTTGGAGAGCTCTGTGTTTCCGGCTATCAGGTGGGACGGGGGTACCTCAACCGGCCGGAGCAGACAGCAAAGGTTTTTACGCCAAACCCATTCATGAGGAGAGAGGGATTTGAGCGGATATACCACACCGGGGACATGGTCCGCTACCTCTTTGACGGCAACCTTCAATTTATCGGAAGACGGGATGGACAGGTTAAAATCCGGGGCTTCCGCATTGAGCTGACAGAGGTAGAGGGCATCCTGCGCCAGTATCCCGGTATCAAGGACGCGACGGTCATGGCCTTTGATGCGCCGGCTGGCGGCAAGGCCATTGCGGCATATGTCGTCTCCGACGACACAGTGGATATTGAAGGGTTAAAGGTCTTTATCCAGGAAGAAAAGCCGCCATATATGGTGCCGGCAGTGATTATGCAGATCGAGAAGATTCCCCTGAATCAAAATATGAAGGTAAACCGCAGGGCCCTTCCGGATCCGCTCAGCCAGGCACACCAGACCGACACGGACGACACGAGACCGCTGACGCTTTTGGAAAAAGAATTAAAGGATATGATCAGCGGAATTGTGGGACATCAGGAATTTTCTGTCAATACAGAGCTTTCCAATGCGGGAATCACCTCGCTGTCGGCTATCAAGCTGGCGGCAGCGGTTGAAAAAGAATACGGCATTATGCTGGAAGTCAAGAAAATGATGAAGCAGTGCAGTATTTTGACCATCGAAGACGAGATTTACGCCGGGCTTAAGAAAGACAGAATGGAGGCAAAAGACAAACCGGAAAGCAGCAGCAACGCAGAGCCTCTCTGCGCAGCAGACTATCCATTGACGCAGGCGCAAATGGGTGTGTACTATGACGCGGTAAAGGCTCCCGAGGCCACCAGCTATAATATACCAGCCCTTTTCAGCTTTCCAAAGGAAGTGAGAGCTGAAACGCTGGAAAAGGCAGTCCGGACTGTGGTTGAAGCACATCCCTATCTGAAGACCAGATTAGAATACCGCAAAGGCACCCTGGTCCAGCTCCCGGTTGAGGAGCCCGCTTCAGTGGAAGTGCTGTCCATGACAGAGGAAGCCCTTAAGACTTACGCGGAGGCCTTTGTAAAACCCTTTATTTTTGAAGGGGAAAGGCTGTATCGCTTAGCCGTCATTGAGACAGAAAGCCGGACCTGCCTTATGGCGGATTTTCATCATATTATTTTTGACGGCGGCTCTCTGGCCGTATTTCTCCGTCAGGTGGTGTCTGCCCTTGAGGGAAATCCCGTTGAAAAGGAACGTTACAGCTATTATCAGTATGTTGATGACATCGTTAATGCAAAGGAAGAAAAGGCGTATCAAGAAGCCCAGGCTTATTTTAAGAAGATGCTGCAAAATTGCGAGGGGGCAAGCCTGCTGGTACCAGATTTATCCGGCGATGAAGCGTCAGGGAAAAAAGCGGAGCAAACCGCCCTGTGTAATAAAGAAGAAATCGACCGCTTCTGTAAAAAATATGGCGTGACACCAGCGCACCTGTTTTTATCCGCTGCTTTTTATACCCTGGCCCGTTTTACGGATTCGCAGGAAGTTTTTATTTCGACCATCAGCAACGGAAGGTCTGATCTGCGCGTACAGGATTCCTTCGGCATGTTTGTCAACACCCTTCCGCTTGCGGGCGATCTGGGGCAGGACAAGGTGGTTTTGGACTTTATTGAGGAGGCAAAAGCCTGCCTGATGGACACCGTTGCACATGAGCTTTATCCATTTACACAGATTACAGCAGACTACGATTTCACGCCGCATATCATGTATGCCTGCCAGCTGGGCGTTCTGGAAAAAACAGAGCTTAGAGGCAGAGAAATTGAGATGGAAAGCCTGGAAGGCGAAAAGCCAAAATTCAAAATTTCCATTCACATTGAGGAAAGGCAGGGACAGCCAGCTGTCTGTATTCAGTATAATGACGCCCTGTACAGTGCGCCGCAGATGGACACCCTGGCGCACTCGATTGCGGTGTGCGTGGAAGCGATGATGGCTTCGCCGCAGGAAAAGCTCCGGAAAATTAGTTTGGTAACGCCAGAGCAGCGGCTTCTTTTGGACCGTTTTCATCTGAGAGCGGCAGCAGAGCCGGAAGAGGTAGTGTTCCATCGGGCCTTTGAGAAGCAGGCGCGGCTTCACAGTGAAAGAATCGCATTGGTGGACGCGGAAAACACGTATACCTACAAAGAATTAGACAATCGAATGAACCAAATTGCGAACGCTCTGATCAAAAGGGGCTTTGAGCCGGGAGAGACAGCGGCTGTTTTGCTACCAAGAACAGGCGCTTTGATCATGGCCATGTATGGCGTCATGAAAGCTGGCGGCGCGTATATTCCGTGCGATCCGGAATATCCGGAAGACCGAATCCGGCAGATCACCCAGGACAGCGGAGCTGCGCTGATCATCACGACAGCGGACCAGCTGCGACTCTATGAAAAGGCTGTGGATATCCAGGCTCTGCTGAGCTGTGACGATACAGAGGCCCCCGATATAGCGGTTTCGGGTAATGACCTGGCGTACATGATTTATACTTCAGGATCAACGGGAAAACCCAAGGGCGTTATGCTGGAGCACCGGGGAATCGCCAATTATGTAAGGAATCATGAGGGCAATCCCCATGTTCACGCCTGCGTAACAGATGGCAGCGTAATGGTCTCTGTGACCACCGTTTCTTTTGACATGTCGTTGAAAGAAACCGCGGTGGCGCTGTGCAACGGGCTGACACTGGTGCTGGCAGACGAAGACGCCGCCAACCATCCATTGCATCTGGCGCAGCTGATGGCCAAGCATGGCGGCGATATTATCAACGCCACACCCTCAAGAATGCTGCAGTACATGGAGCTGCCGGAATTTTGCCAGGCTTTGGGCAGATGCAGGGTGATTATGTCAGGCGGTGAACAGTACAGTCCGCTGCTGCTGGAAAAACTGAAAAAAGTAACGTCTGCGCGAATCTTTAACACCTATGGACCGACGGAAATCACGGTATCCAGCAACGCCAAGGAACTGACCTTTGAGGATACAGTGACCATTGGGCCGCCGCTTTTGAACTATACGGAATACATTGTCGATAAAGACGGCAATCTGCTTCCGCCTGGCGCAATGGGCGAACTCTATATCGGTGGACCGGGACTTGCCAGAGGTTATCACAATATGCCTGAGATGACAGCCAAAAGCTTCATCACTGTTTTTGGCGAACGAATGTACAAATCAGGGGATTACGCCCGGTTTACAGAACAGGGCGATGTGGTGATCTTAGGGAGAACCGATCATCAGATTAAACTGAGAGGACTGCGAATTGAACTGGGAGAGGTTGAAGCGTGCATCGCAAAATATCCGGATATAAAAAGCGTAACGACCGTGATTCGTGAAATTAATGGCGCCGAGCACCTTTGCGCATATTTCACGGCAGGCAGAGACATTGAGATAGAGAAGCTGAAGGAATTCCTGCAGGAAAAGCTCACAAAATACATGGTGCCGACCGGCTATTGCCAGCTTGGCGAAATGCCAATGACACCTAACGGAAAGATTGACCGCAAAGCCCTGCCCGAACCGGGACTGGCGGAAGCTGCCAAGTACGTGGCGCCGGCCAACGAGACGGAAAAAATCTTCTGTGAAATCTTTGAAGAGGTGCTTCACCTGAAACAGGCAGGCGTCAACGATGATTTCTTTGAGATGGGTGGAACCTCCCTGACGGTGACGCAGGTAATTATCTCGGCGACAAAAGCAGGCTTTGATATTACCTATGGCGATGTGTTTTCCCACACGACGCCGGGAAATCTTGCGGCGATGTTTGAGAAAGGCAGTGCTTCAGAGACTGGTCTGGAAGACCTGTCGAGCTATGACTACAGTGAGATTGCCAAAGTGCTGTCACGAAACAACCTGGAATCTTTTTTAGCCGGTGATCCGCTCCCGCTTGGGAATGTTCTGCTGACTGGCGCCACCGGTTTCCTGGGCATTCATATCCTGAAAGAGTTCCTGGATTCCGAGGAAGGACGCGTTTTCTGTATTCTGAGAAAGGGGAATTACGATTCACTGGAAAAACGCCTGAACGCCATGCTGTTTTACTATTTTGAAACAACCTGTGAGGAGCTGATCGGCGATCGTATTATCCTTGTGGAAGGAGATGTTACGGACAGCGCTGTATTTGACAGCCTGCTGGAAGAAGATATTCAGACAGTTATCAACTGTGCGGCAAATGTCAAGCATTTTTCCAAAGGTACTGATATTGAGGATGTCAATGTGGGCGGCGTGCTTAACGCCATCGAGTACTGCCGGAAAAAAGGGAGCCGGATCGTTCATATTTCGACCACCAGCGTTTCAGGCTTCAGCGTTGGGGATGTACCGCCTGCCAAAACCATTATGAACGAAGAAATGCTGTATTTTGGACAGGTTTTAGATACGAAGTATGGCCACAGTAAATTTCTCGCAGAAAGAGCGATTCTGGAAAGTATTTCTTCCTTTGGGCTCAGCGGAAAAATTATGCGGGTGGGGAACCTGTCCGCGCGTGACACCGACGGCGAGTTCCAGATGAACTTTTCGACAAATAACTTTGTGGGCCGGTTAAAATCCTATGTGCTGATCGGAAAATTCCCTTATTCCATGATGGACCAGGCAGCGGAAATGGCGCCCATCGACAGCACCGCAAAAGCGATTATGACGCTCGCAAAAACACCAGAAGCCTGTTGTGTTTTCCATCCGTATAATAATCACAACATCTATATGGGGGATATTATCCATGAAATGAAAAAAAATGGTTTGGATATCCAGCTTTCAGAAGAAGCCGATTATATGAAAGCCCTTGAGGAAGCGCAGAAGGATCCGGAAAAAGCCAAGGTCTTATCCAGCATGATCGCGTACCAGAATATGGGGCATGGGCAGGCAACGCTGCCCATAGCAAGGTCCAACGACTACACCATGCAGATCCTCTACAGGCTGGAATACCATTGGCCGACAACCTCAAAGGAATACGTGGACAGGTTTGTGCAGGCCATCGACGGACTGGGCTTTTTTGAATAGCTGTGAAATAAATTACGACGGCATGGTGCCGGATAATTTTGACGCGCTCTTAAAGCTGCCTGGCAGATATCTGTATGAAAAACGTATTTAGCATCCGGTGTATTTAATTTGAGGACAGACAATATTTTCATTGTCTGTCCTTTTTTGTCTGATTTTTTCGGTAAACGACCCAGCGGACAATTGAGAGGATAAGCAGCAGAATGAGAAACAGGACAATAAAAGGCAGCCAGTCCGTTTTCGACACCGTTTCCGCAGCTTCCCCGGTATAGGGAATTCTTGTCCCCCGTACCAGTAAGCGGTGTGAGTTTACGCCATAGGGCGTGCAGGTGACAAGTGTCACATAGTCTTCATTGCGGTCGATTTTGAGATCGCTGGTATCCGTTGGTTCGACAACCTTTATTTGATCAACCTGGTAGGCGAGCTTGTCGTCGAGCACGGTCAGATAAAAGACATCGGCCTCATTGAGCTCAATCAAATCGTTAAACATTTCCGCTTCGGCGTAGGCTGTGTGCGCGGAAAGAACTGCATGGGTGGCGGTTCCACCGATGGGCAGAGAGGATTTTTCCAAATGGCCGACGCCCATATCGAGTACGACTTCGGATGTTCCGTGGTAAATCGGGAGATTTACATCGATTTTTGGAATTTCGAGGTGGGCCATGATACCATTTTCCTGAACATTAAGCCTCTGGCTGTAGGCTTCGCTTACAGCCAGGTCGGCGTTTCTGTCAAAAGGGTCTGTCAGGACAACGTTTTGTAAAAGGCTTTGATTATAAGCATAGCAGGCCGCCAGTTCGGACTGCTTTGTTTCGCTGCTGATGTCAGAAACCGTGTCATTATATTCGGTTATCAGTTGTTTCTGCCACATTTGATTGTACCAGCTGCTGAAAAAGGGATAGCCCATTATGGCGATTCCCAGCAGAAAAGTGAGAATAATCAGAATGCTGGTGTAGGTTTTTTTTAGCTTCAATATAACCCTCCTTAAATTTTTGTAAAAAATGAAGGAGGACAAGTGTTGAACTCATCCTCCTTCCAGTGGTAGTACTATTGAAAAAATGTTGGTTAATTTATAAAGTATTTATGGATATGGGTTTACTCCGTATTACTGTGTTTTTACTTTTTTTCGATAATAAACCAATAATCCAGCGGCTAACACGATCAACGCTAATCCCGCTGCGATGAAAATGTAGGTTCCCTGACCACCGGTATTTGGTAAACTTCCAGGGTTATTTCCATCCAGAAGGTTGGTGATGGATTTACTGTAGCCGGTATCGGCCACGTAGGTATAGCTGCCGCTTGTTGAATCAAGCGCGTAGGATGCGTAGACATGATCGGTAGAATTTTCCGTAGCCGCGATTTCGACAGGGCTTGGAAGTGTCGCATAGCCATTTGGTGCGATTGTTTCAAAGAGATAATATGTTTTATTCTTGTCAAGGTTTCTGAACTGTAAGATTGCCTCGCTGTCAAGGTCTGTGCCGGAGGTTTTTGTTACAAAGGCAGTGGCGTCATTAATGGAAGCCGCTGTGCTCCATTGGTTAGTGGCGTTATCATAAATCAGATAATTGTAGCTGCCGCTGCCGTTATCTTCGGCAAGCACAAAGGTTGCGTCCGCCAGCGGAGAACCGTCGTCGCCAAGCTTTTTAACGCCATAGCTGTAAATCCGGACTTCCGGGTCTGGCTTGTCGGGGTCTGGGGTGATTGGGTCGATATCCTTATCCTTTGTTTTTACTTTAAGGGAGATTTCATTGGAGACGCCGCCCTTTGAATCAGAAGCACCGGATAAAATTTCTGCGTCATAGTTGATCTGAAGCGCGTCGCCATTGCCTAATTTGCCGATTCCCTGTTCTGTGAAAGCCAGGGTAAGGACATTGCCGGAATAGGTCATTGTGAAGTCGCCGTCGGCGGCTGTTAAATTATAGGCAGTACCGCCAGCCGCTGGTGCTCCGGTTACGGTGATTGACGTGGTGTCGATTTGCAGATACTGGCTGGAGGTATCCACGATGTCAAACTGTGTGTATTTTCCGTCCTGGATATCCGCCGGAACAGTCACATCAACCTGATAGTTTAAGACATCGCCAACGTTGGCATAGAAGACATTGTCGCTGCCGGCGTCTGCGCCGGAAACAATGGTTTTTTCGATGGAGGCGTTGGCATAGGTGTTTTTAGGATAAGCGTCGACGCTGTATTCCCATTCGCTGTTATCTTTGTTGAACATTGGGACAGTGATGATAAAATCGGTCGCGCCATGCACGCCGTCGGGCAGGTAGGTTTCTTTGATAAGGTAAACGCTGAAGTCGTTCAGGTTATCAAAGGTTAACGGACCGGTGGCCGTGGTGGTGCCGGTTGCCGCGGGGCTGAGGTTCGTTACATCGATGGAGGAAGGTTCCGTCGATGCGTTCAATACAGTGATGGGGTTCCCATCAATATCGGTTAAACCGGAAACAGGTGTATAAACCACCGCAACGGGGTCAGCTTCCTGTGCGAAGGTACCGATCTGGTAGACCGAATACTCGGCGTCTGCCAGGTATTCGTGGTAGAGGCCGTTGACCTCTTTGTAGACTTTTCCAGGCTCCTGCACGGAAACACCTGTGCTGTCCAGTTTGTGAAGTGTGAGCGTACCGTTGTTTGCCGCAAACGTGGTTGTTGGTAAGCTCATCATGACTGTGAATATCATAAGAATCGCGACTAAAAAGCCCTGGATTCTCGGCAGTGTGTTTGATTTTTTCATTTTAACTCCTTATTTCTACAAAATATTTTTATTAATCATTTTATTTATCATTGTACGGAAATACGTTTATGCTTATTCCAAAGTTTAAAAACACCTCCTCCAACGGATAACAGAGCAATCAGGGCTCCAATCATCAACATGATCATCCGGGTATTGTCATTATCGCCGGATACAGGCATTTGAATCGCCTGATTATCGCGGATTTCAAAAGTTATATCATATACTGGGTTGTTATTTTCATCTAAGGTTGGTATGTCCCCTTCAAAGGGCTCAACGAGTGTCTCATAGCCTGAGGGCGCTGATATTTCTTTAAAACGGTAACGCCCGACGGGCAGCTGTTTAAACACGGTGGAGGCAATGTTATTTTCCAAAAGGGTTTCCTGTGTGTAGTAATCGCCGCTCACCCAGTCCTGCCACTGGCCAGTGCCGGAATCATAGGAGATATGCTTCCAGGAACTGTCGGTTTCGTCATAACGTTCAATGGTGAAGGCTGCTCCGGGTAATGGATTGCCGCTTTCATTAAATTTTTTCAGGGTGACTGAGCCTGCGGCCTTTTGGTTTGCTAAAGACGCAGTCTTAATCACTTCTCTCCCCTTGACGGTTTCCGTGGTGGTCTCAAAATTTAATGCTTCAACAGCATTTCCGCCTGTAGACTGAAGCGTTGTAACCGTGTCGACATAGGCGATCTCATTGAGATGCAGCCGCCATTGTCCGGTGGGTACCGGATAATCTGCCGGTGCGCTTTCCTCAACAAGCTGGTAAAAGCCTGCGTAGGCGGTTGGATATTTTCCTAGCTGTAACTGCACAAGCCCATTGACATCCGATACATCACCGTCGCAGCGGTACCATTTATCACTCTCTGTCACGTCGGTGGTGATATTGCCAGCATCCACCAGACCGGAGGGCGTTCCACTGCCAGTCCAGTAGTAAAGTGAAAAGACTGCCCCTTCAAGAGGTGATTTGGTGGTGGCGTCAGTTTTTGTGAATTCAAAAAGTCCGGCGTCATAGACAGGGTCGTGATTGTTATCGGTAAAGGCATATTGATAATCACTTTCTTTTTCGCCTTCGGGTCCGGTGTAAACCAGTTTCCCCTGGAGCAGACCGGTATTTTCAATATCACCTGTGTAGGTGGTGCGGTCTGTAAACTCAGAGGCCGCGTCTTTTTCGACGAAAACCTGGAAAGCGATGGTATAGCTGGTGATTTCGCCGGAATCAGGATTCTGTTTCGGCATATCATTAAGGTAGACCACTAGCTCACGGGTGGTTTCGTCATAGGTATAGTAGGGGATAACGCTGTTATCAGTGGTCAGGGTTTGTGCCTGATCCTCTTTGTACGCGGTGCCTGGGTTTACGGTGATCGTGTCTTCCAGCAGACGGACATTTTCATGAATTGTATCGGTGACCGTGACGTTCTTAAAATCAGCCTCACTGCTGTTGTTGGTGACAGTGACATAGTAGGTCACTGTATCGCCCACCCAGGTGTAGCTGTTTTCATCATCCACATCCCAGACCGATCGGTCTGATTTTTTTTCAGCATGCGGAATGGAGGAAAAGGCAATGATGTTTGTTTTGGAGACGCCCCCCAGAGAATGGAGATCTGTTCCGAAAACAGCGCCGGGAATTTCGGTGTAGCTGGCAGTGCTGATGTCGTGCCGGCTTGTGCCGCTGTAAGGCATATAGGCTTTAACCGCTCCGGAGGACAGCGTTCTGAGAGGCAGGCTGTCCCGCTCGATATTGAAATCAGCACGCTTCTGTCCGATGCTGTGTCCGCTCTGGTATATGGTGTTGACAATGTGATAGTTGGTATCCGCTTTGCTGTGACCGTCATACTGATAGTAAAGATAGGGATAGGTTAAATCATCATCAATATACCAGGGGGCGTTATCAGTGCCTGAGCCATTGGCTTTTCCTAAAAAGTTTTCCTGAACAGACCAGGTGGCCGGATAGTTTTCTTTAAGAATCATCTGGCTGGTCGTGTAGGCTGTGATACCTGATAGTGTTTTATTTCCAACCGGTGTATGGTTTCGCGTCGTCGTGGTGTCAAAGAAGCAATCGCTGACAGAGCCGGTACCGGTATGATAGCCGATAAAACCGCCGACATAGGTATTGCTGTTTGGCGTGCTCATGGCCCCGGTGCTGTAACAATTTGTGATCTGGCCGTCGCCACTCTTGTAGCTGACAAAGCCGCCAACCTGATAGGTTGGCCGGGAGGCATTGTTCGTAATGAAAACACTGCCGGTTGAGTAGCTGTTTTTGGCCGAGGCATCGCCGCGAATATAGGCGGCAAAACCACCGGTGCTGGAATTATTATCGGTAGAGCCGTTTTTGTTGTTCTCCACATCAGTCTGTGAATAGCAGTTGGTTACGGAGGCAGAATCGTACAGGTCAGCGACAAAGCCGCCCACGCCGTATGAGGTAATAGCAGCGCCTCTTCTGGTCTGTGTTACTTTTCCGCCAGCGGTGTAGGAGTTTGTCACTGTCGCGTTATCATAGATTTTAGAAGAGAAACCTCC
This sequence comes from Eubacterium sp. 1001713B170207_170306_E7, assembly GCF_015547515.1. NCBI lineage: Bacteria > Bacillati > Bacillota > Clostridia > Eubacteriales > Eubacteriaceae > Eubacterium > Eubacterium sp. 1001713B170207_170306_E7. The sequence goes on along the minus strand of NZ_JADMVE010000009.1, from coordinate 111,124 downwards.
CTGATAATAATGCGTTCCGTTGACAATCGGATCAGTTACATAGCAGGATGTCACATCAGCGTTGTTGTAGATCCCTCCGGCAAAACCACCGTTGCAGCTTGTGCCGTTAATAACCGGGCTGACAGCGTAGCATGCAGCTGCCTTAGCATTCTCGTAGAGAACACCGGCAAAACCGCCGCTCCATGAATCACCTGCTGAGGTTCCGTTCACGTTAGGGGTTATAACCGAACAGTTGGAGAGCTCTGTTGTCCCGTGGCCCGCACCGATGAAGCCAGCGGCATAAATAACACCGTCATTTTTATTTCCGCTTCCATTGGTTACATGACAGTTGGTTAAATTTGCGTTGTGGGCCACACCGATGAATCCGGCTGAATAGTTTCCGCTTGTACGGGTATTTATATTGGTAACGGAACAGTTGTTAAAATAAACAGTAGCATCCCCTGCTGTTCCATTCGTCCAACCGGCAAAACCGCCGGACCGCCCGCCTCCGGTAACATTGATTGTGTAGCCGCTGCCGTCGACGTGGCAGTTTGTTATTTGTGTGCCGTTATCTGCTTTACCGACAAAGGCGCCGGTATCATAGACTGCGTTTATATTTCCACCCAGCTGCAAATTGAAGTTTTGAATACTTGCAGCGTTAAGGCTGCCGAACAAGCCGTATTGACCGTAGCCATTGGGGTCTGTACCCTTTAAGCCCGAGACCAGAAACCCGTTTCCGTTAAAGTTACCGGAGAATGGGCGTGTCTGTTGCCCGATTCCAGGCCAGTTCGCATAGCCTGAGAGATCAATCGGGTTTCCCAAAGCGAAGTAAGTACCGGCATAAGTGTTACCGTTATTTACATCGTTCGCCAGATCGGCCAGCTCTTCAGCTGTGTTAATGATATATGGGTTTGCCGAGGAACCATCCCCACCGCTTAACGGTGTAATCCCATAAACCTGGATACCTCCAGATGGCTCAGAGACCGGAGGCGTTTCATCCGGCACTTTGTCTTGTTCAGCTGTTTCCGGTGCGTCCTGTTCGGTTTGAATTTCAGGCTGTTCGCCGCTGTTCGTTTCGTTTTCCTGAGCAAAGATTCCGGCAGGAAGAAAGCCCATGAACAGCATCAATATGAGAAGAAAACTCATAAACGATTTAAGGCACCATCTCTTTTTCTTTATTTCCATTTCATCACCTGCGCTTTCAATTTCTATTCTTTAATGGCGAGACATCCCAAATGAAATGTCTGAACACCTGTTTTGGTGTTTTGTTTTTTGTCTCCGGTTCGATCACCTGCACTTTCTATTTTTGATTCATTCTCAAGTGAGAACCTAATCAATGATTATAGTATATCTGCACCATAGTCTTATTACAATGAACCAGATAAATTATCACAGCCAATTGTTGACGCTTGTGTGAAGCGTAAAATCCCCTGAAATAAAGTCGTATAAAATTGAAATTCCGTATATATAATGAAGCGAAAGAGTCACCATCGCAAAAAAATGGTAAAACGAACAGGCGTACAGAAATATCAAATCACCTTAAATTCAGTGATAAATTTTGATAGGACAAGGTAAATTATGTGGGTGTACAAAGGCAAAGTGAAAAATACGATAAGAATAAAGAGTATCCTTAAAATTCTATTAACCGATATGGTTCCGGGGTTGAAACTTTTAGCGATAGTAGTGGAAATACACAAAGGGAAAGAAGTGACGGTACCAGCCTATCAATCGGCTGATTTTTGATCTGGCTGGGGAAGCGAAAGCTTATAAAAAAACCAAAGACCGGAAAACCGGCCTTTGGTTAAAATTTGGTCCTGGAGTATTTTCCAGGGCTTTTTTATTTTTCGAGTTCATTTGTATAATAAAAATAGCTATCAGATTGTCTATCATAAAGCATAATTCTCAGGGGTTTCCGAATAACGGTTAGTTTGGTTTCCACATTGCCGTGAAGGATGATTTCATGCTCCTGAATAATAAAGGTACCGTTGCCGTAAACAGTGGATTCAAAAGTATTGTCTGAGTTAAGCGTTATGTAGTCATTGGAATGACCTTCCAGAAGCCAGCATCCAAGTGGTATTTTCAGCATAGCTGTAACAAGCAGGATAATTGAAAAAAATAAGATAATAAACATGGCAACGACCAGACTAAGCTTTTTGTTCATACGCTCCTCCAGCATTTTTTCTTATTATAACAAAATATATATAGCAAGTAAATCAATTAAAATATAATATAATGAGATTAAAAATGATTAGAATAGTAGCTATTGATTAAAATTCCGCATAAAAGAAAAATAAATTCCGTATTATGGAATTATAAAACGTGAAATAATTTGATATAATTTTTTCAACCACGAGAGAGTCAAAAACGGGATGCCTTAATTTTTTAAAAAAATCAAAAAATGGAATTGACAAAACCTTATTATGGAACTATAATACAAATATGGAATTAATGATTCCGTATTATGGAATACAGGAGGAAGTATTAAATGATTGAAATTCGTTGGCATGGTCGTGGGGGACAAGGTGCCTTCACAGCAGCCCGGCTTTTGGGAGATGCCGTTGTGTGCGACGATAAATCGGCATTGGCTTTTCCATCGTTCGGCCCAGAACGCCGGGGAGCTCCGGTATTAGCTTTTACGCGAATTGACGATGAGCCAATCAAGGATAGAAGCGATGTTGTTGATTGTGACTGCGCCATTGTATTGGATGAGACACTCTTAGGCGCGCCGGTGAAGGCGGGATTAAAGCCCGGTGCAAAAGTTATTATCAACACAATGAAGCCCGCAGAAGCATTTGATTTCAGTGACTGCGAGGGATGTAGGGTGATAACGGTTGATGCGACAGGGCTTGCACTGAAAATTCTCGGACGGCCAATTACGAATGTCCCTTTGCTGGGCGCGTTGACAGCCGCTACCGAGCTGACAAGTCTTGATTCTATTTATAAGGCGATCGATACACAGCTGCCGGAAAAGGTACGCGCAAAAAACAAGGCACTTTTGGAAGAAACCTATAACACTGTAAAGGAGGCACTCTAAAATGAACCGACCAAAATTATCGCCGGCACAGCCGGCGGGCACCATTGAACAGCTGCCTATGGGGCCGTCGACCCGTTCGGGCCACCTCATTGATGTGAGCTCAGGAATGCGGACCTTCCGGCCGGTGATCGATGCGGAAAAATGCGTAAACTGCTTACGCTGCTTCTTAGTGTGTCCCGATGGAACGATTGACAAATCAGGAGAAATCCTTGAGATAGATTATGATTACTGTAAGGGCTGCGGCGTCTGTGCAAAGGCATGTAAGGTTGACGCCATTACAATGATTAAGGAGGCAGACGCATGAGTGAAAAAATATTTGTATCCGGTGATGAGGCTGTTGCATTAGCGGTCAGACAGGCAAAACCACATGTGATTGCCGCTTACCCCATTACCCCTCAGACCATCGTTGTAGAACGCCTGGCGGATTATGTGGAGGACGGCAGCCTGGACAGCCAGTACATGTATGTGGAATCTGAACACAGCGCCATGTCAGCTGTAATCGGTTCTGCGGCCATGGGCGCCCGCTCTTTTACCGCGACATCGAGCCAGGGGCTTTTATATATGGTCGAAGGCCTGCACTATGCCAGCGGCTCCCGTTTCCCGATTGTCATGATGAACGCAAACCGTTCACTGGCAGCCCCCTGGAATATTTACGGCGATCAGAGAGATTCTCTGTCGCAGCTGGAATCCGGCTGGATTCAATTGTATGTTGAAAACGTTCAGGAAGCCTTTGATACAACCATTCAGTCTTTTAAGATCGCTGAGGACCCTGAGGTTATGACGCCGGTTATGGTCAATCTGGACGGCTTTGTTTTAACGCATACCTATGAACCTCTTGAACTGACAGATCAGGCAGCGGTAGACGCCTATATTCCATATCAGGATTATATTAACAAGCTTAATCTGGAAGATCCGGTGAGTACCTGCATCACTGCGGGACCGACCTACAATACAGAATTCCGTTACCAGCAGCAGATCGCAATGCTGAAGGCGGAGAAGGTGGTTGACGAGAGCGACGCGGAATTCGGCCGACGCTTTGGACGTACCTACGGTGGTATGGTAGAGGCTTATCAATGTGAGGACGCGGAAGCGATCCTGGTGACAATCGGCAGCGTGACAGGAACAGCCCGCGTGGTGGTGGACACGTACCGCGCAGAGGGCAAAAAGGTTGGTCTGCTGAAGCTGCGCTGTGTACGGCCTTTCCCAACCGAGAAGGTCGCTGCGATTGTTAAAAATGCCAAGGCGGTTGGCGTTCTGGAACGCGATATCAGCTTTGGGTTTGAAGGCGCAGTCTACTCTGATTTTAACTCTGCCCTCAAGCAGCAGGGTGTGGATGTGCCGACCTATAACTACGTTGGCGGCTTAGGCGGCCGCAGTATCTCAAAAGAAGATATCAGCGGTATTTTCGACGCGCTGCTGGAGGGCAGTACGGAAAAACCTGTTGAATTTATTAATGTAAGGAGGGACATTGATTATGGCGCTTAATGCAAAAACAATCCCAAATGAAGAACTGTTCTATGGTCATAAGGCCTGCGGCGGCTGCGGCGGCGCCCTTGCCATTCGCCTGGCACTCAAGGTGCTGGGAGAGCGGAGCATTGCGGTTATTCCGCCGAACTGTATGTCAACCGTTGCTTTTGTGTACCCCCACATGCCATTATTTGTCAATGGGATCATTCCTCCCTTTGCGGCAACCGCGGCAGTCATGTCGGGTGTTTTGGCGGGGGCCAAGGCTCTCGGGCTCGAGGACTACCATGTGGTTGGCTTTGCTGGGGACGGCGGTACTTCCGATATTGGTCTGCAGGCCCTGTCTGGCGCCATCGACCGAAACGATAAGGAAATTTTTATCTGCTATGATAATGAAGCTTACATGAACACAGGGATTCAGAAAAGCGGTCTGACCCCCTATGGCGCGAAGACCACAAATACACCGGCCGGAAAGAATATTCATGGTGCAGCACGGCCGAAGAAAAAAATCTTTGAGATCATAGCAGCCCATGAAATTCCATACGCAGCAACCGCAAGCGTAGGCTACCCAGAAGACTATTTAAGGAAGCTGGAAAAAGCCAAGAATTGTGACGGTCCTTCCTTTATCCATGTCATGGCTCCCTGTCCGACGGGCTGGCAGACGCCGACAGACATCTCGATTGAGCTGGCAAAGGAAGCTGTTGATAATGGCCTGTGGTATCTCGCAGAGTATGAAAATAAGGAATTTACCCTGAACCGTAACCCCAAAGAATTTACTTCCATTCCGGATTATCTCGCAAAGCAGGGCCGGTTTTCACATCTTGATGAAAATGATGTTGCTTTTATTACAGAAGGCAGAGATGAGACCTGGAAAAAAATACGTAAAGATTGGGTGAAATAGGAGAAAAAAATGAAAACAGCACGCGATTATATTGACAGCCTGAGAGACCGGGATATCAGAGTTTATATCAAGGGAGAGCTGATCGACAGCGATAAGGTCATCGACCATCCTTTCATTAAAGGCCATGTCAACGCCGCCTCCATGACCTACGCTTTGGCGAACAGCTCGAAATATGAAGATTTGATGACCGCCACCTCTCATTTAACAGGCAAGAAGATCAACCGTTTCACGCATATTCACCAAAGCGTTGACGATCTGATGAAAAAGGTTAAGATGCTTCGTATGATCTCTCAGAAAACAGGCACCTGTTACCAGCGCTGCGTGGGATTTGACGCCATGAACGCGACTTACTCCGTTACTTATGATATGGATAAGGCGCTGAGAACAGAATACCACGAACGTTTTAAAAAATTTCTTCTGTATGTACAGGAAAACGACCTGATGATCGCCGGAGCCATGACAGACCCGAAGGGTGACCGCAGTCTGCGCCCGAGCCAGCAGGCCGATCCGGATTTATTTGTCCATGTTGTGGATAAAAATGAAGATGGCATTGTCATCCGCGGCGCAAAAGCGCATATGACCGGGATGGTCAATTCTCATGAGATGCTGATCATGCCTACCATGGGAATGAAAGAAGAGGACGCGGATTACGCGGTATGCTGCGCCCTGCCGGTAGACGCTCCGGGTGTGATTCATATCTTTGGCCGACAGACAAATGATGACCGGAAAATGGAAGGCGAGATTGATCAGGGCAATGCAAAGTTTGGTATTGTCGGCGGCGAATGCCTGACGGTTCTCAATGATGTCTTTGTTCCCTGGGAGCGTGTGTTCATGTGTGGCGAAACCCCGTATTCCGGCCTTCTGGTCGAGCGCTTTGCCTGCTACCACAGACAGAACTACGGTGGCTGCAAGGGCGGTGTATCCGACGTCGTGGTCGGTGCGACGGCACTGATGGCCGACTACAGCGGCTACGGAAAGGCAGGGCATGTTAAGGAAAAACTCAATGAGATGATCCATTTAACAGAGACCCTTTATGCCTGCTCGCTTGCCTGCTCCTGTGAAGGAAAGCCCACAGAATCCGGCGCTTATTTTGTAGACCCGCTGTTAGCCAATGTGGGTAAGCACAATGTCACACAGCTGATCTACGATATTGACCGTTTGGCACAGGATATCGGTGGTGGTATAATTGCTACAATGCCGTCGGAATCCGATCTCCGGAATCCTGAAATCGGCAAATATGTGGATAAATACCTGAAAGGTGTGGCGGATGTGCCCACCGAAGACCGGATGCGCATCGGCCGCCTGATCGAAAATATGACCGGCGGCACAGCACTGGTAGAAAGCATGCACGGCGCAGGATCCCCCCAGGCGCAGAAGGTCATGTATTCTAAGCTCTCCAATCTGGAGAAAAAGAAAGAATTCGCAGCACACCTGGCAGGAATCCACTCTGATAAAAGTGAGGAAGAATAAAGATGCGTAACGAGATCAATGCTTATTTTTCGCAGGTAGCGAATGAATACCCGGCTTCAGGAATCCGGAAAATGTTTGAGATAGCAGCACAGTATGACCCGAAGGAAATCGTGAATTTAACCGTTGGTGAGCCAAACTTTGACACGCCCCAGAACGTAAAGGACGCGGCCCAAAAAGCCATCGACGATGGATTTACACATTATAATCCGAATGCGGGTATGCCGGCGCTGCGTGAAGCGGTAGCCGAAAGCTATGCACATTACCACTGCGGCTATAAAGCAGACAATGTCATTATCACTGTCGGTGCTTTAGAAGCGCTTACTCTGGGCCTTTTAACTGTGGTTAACCCGGGAGATGAAGTGCTTGTGCCAGACCCATGTTTCCCCAACTATCTGGGTCAGATTATGATCACCAAGGCAAAGCCGGTAACGGTCCCCGTTTATGAAGAAAATGACTATAAAATCCAGGCAGAGGATATTGAGAAGGCCATAACCCCCAAAACCAAGGCGATTATTCTCAATTCTCCCAGTAATCCTCTCGGCTCCATACTGGAAGAAGAGGATGTAAGAGCAATCGCCAAGATTGTTGAGAAATACAATCTGTATGTTTTCTCGGATGAAGTCTATGACAAAATCATTTATGACGGGCATAAGCATTTCAGCATGGCGCAGATACCGGAGCTGACGAGCCAGGTGATGGTAATGAACAGCTTTTCCAAAGCCTATGCCATGACCGGATGGCGTATTGGCTATCTGCTGGCAGACAGTACATTGACTAAGAGAATGGCCCAAATACAGGAAGGCATGGTGTCCTGTGTCTCTACCTTCACACAGGTGGCGGCCATCGAGGCGCTGAAGGGTCCCCAAACCGCAGTGCAGCAGATGATCGCAGACTACACCAGACGCCGCGAAATTTTAATTGACGGACTCAATGCGATTCCGGGCTTTAGTGTAAAGAAATCTCCAGGCAGCTTCTACGCCTTTGCCAATATTAAAGCCTTTGGAAAAACATCCCAGGAATTCGCGGAGGACTTAGTACGCGAGGCGAAGGTCATCACCGTGCCCGGTTCTGCTTTCGGCAGCATGGGTGAAGGCTATATGCGTTTTGTATTCGCGAATTCAGATGAAAATCTGAAGGAAGCATTACAGCGAATTGACGCTTATGTTAAGAAAAACTACTAACAAGAAAAATCTTGAAAAATAAAAAACCTCTATCCCCCTCTTGAAATAAATAAAAATAAAAAATACCATTAATCTCTCTACCAAATACCAAACCTTAAAATTTATGATTAAAACGGAGTAAGAAATTGAACAATCAAAAACCTGAATACAATCCTTATGATAACTTTTTAGAAGTTGTGGATACAGCAGCCGGAAAGCTCGGCTTAGATAAAAATGAATACATCACCATCACTTATCCTGAAAGAGAGCTTCAGGTAGCGGTTCCCGTACATATGGACGATGGCTCCATTCGTGTGTTCAAGGGCTATCGTGTACAGCATTCCAGCGGGCGCGGCCCAAGCAAGGGCGGCATCCGCTTCCATCCCAATGTCAATATCGACGAGGTAAAAGCCCTGGCAGCTTGGATGACCTTTAAGTGCGCGGTGGTCAATATTCCTTATGGCGGCGCTAAAGGCGGGGTTGAAGTCGACCCTTCAGAACTGTCCAGAGGCGAGATGGAACGCCTGACAAGACGTTACACCGCAGCGATTTTACCGCTTATCGGACCAGAACGTGATATTCCAGCACCGGATGTGAACACAAACGCAGAAGTAATGGGCTGGATCATGGATACCTACAGTATGTTTAAGGGCTATTCTGTTCCCGGCGTTGTTACAGGAAAGCCCATTGATATCGGCGGATCGCTGGGAAGAAATGAAGCTACCGGCCGCGGCGTCAGCATTATCGCCATGGAAGCCTTCAAATACCTGGGCATCGACTCACCCTCTCTGCGCATCGCGGTTCAGGGGATGGGAAATGTCGGCGGTACCACCGCGCGCCTGCTGGCAGAAGCCGGATATAAGATCGTCGGTGTCAGTGATGTTTCCGGCGGTTATTACAAGGCGGATGGGCTGGATATCAGTGACCTGGAAGCGTATATCGCAAACAGCAGCACCCACTCTCTGGAAGGCTACAGTGCAGAGGGTGTTGAAAAAACAGATAATGACGGCCTGTTGTGCTGTGACTGTGATGTGCTGATTCCATGTGCGCTTGAAAACCAGATCACCGCAGAAAACGCAGACCGGATTCAGGCGAAACTAATCGTTGAAGGCGCTAACGGCCCGACAACCGTGGAAGCCGATGAAATCCTTACAAAGAGAAATATTGCCGTTATCCCGGACATTCTCGCAAATGCCGGCGGCGTTGTTGTATCTTACTTTGAGTGGGTTCAGAATACTCAGAATCTGACCTGGGATGAAGACAATGTCAACAGCACACTGCGTAAAATTATGGTTGACAGCTTTGGCGAGGTACAGAATATCCATGATACCGATGCTGTGACATTCCGTGTTGCCGCCTATATCCTTGGGCTTAAACGCCTGAGCATGGCGACAAGAATCCGCGGTATCTTCCCATGATATAAGATTATCGGGCAGTAACTTTGTAACAATCTTATCGGAGAAGACACCTCCTGCTTAAAATAACCATCTCGAAATTTTTTTCGAAATCAGAGACATGATGCGCCGATAAGAAAGTGCAGAATGTTGCAAAGTTTAATATATTGCTAATAACTCTTTTATCAGAAAATTGCCCGCTTCCTTATTTCCTACGTGCTTATGGGCAGTCAATGGTAAAGGAGTTATTTTTATAAAAATTTGACTTTGGACTATATATCAGTAAAATTAGATTATCAGACACAGGGGGGAGCAGCATGGAGTATTGTATTTTATTTGATTTTGGCAGTACCTTTACGAAGGCGGCGGTGATCTGCAAAGAAACGAAAGAGGCTGTCTACACCACCCGGCATCCGTCAACGGTAAGAGAAGACGCGCGGATCGCCATGGAACAATGCCTCTCGGATATCCGGGGAGCCATTGGTGATGACGCGGTTGAAAGCGCAGAGCAGTACGCCTCCAGCAGCGCTGCAGGCGGGCTGCGGATTGTGGTGGTCGGGCTGACCTACAATCTGAGCATTTCTGCGGGGAGAAATGCGGCGTTTGGCGCGGGCGCCAAGATCATTCATGTCACAAGCGGCGCTCTGACAGAGGAAGAAGTTGAAAAAATAGAAGCGCTGCCAGCTGAGATGATTCTGTTGTGCGGCGGTTATGAAAATGGCAACCAGACAATCATCAGGCATAACGCAGAGATGATTGCCAAAAGCCAGATCAGCTGTCCGGTTATTTACGGCGGAAACAGCCAGATCGCCCAGGAAATCCGCGCGAAGCTGCTGCAAAATAAAAAGGAATGTTTCCAGGCGCCGAATATTATTCCGAAGGTAGGTGTTTTAGACATTGATGTAGCGGAAGAGATCATCCGCCATTTATTTATGAACCGCATTGTAGATATGAAAGGCCTGGGCGATATTATCAAGCTGGTTGACGGGCCCATTGTGCCGACGCCGGCGGCAGTTTTAGACGCGGGCATGCTGATGTCGCAGGGTGTCCAGGGCTATGAAGGACTGGGTGAGCTCATGCTTGTGGATATCGGGGGCGCGACAACCGATATTCATTCCTACGCTGAGCATATCCCCTATGAGGGCGCAAGGCTTGTGGGCGCAGATGAGCCCTATGCCAGACGAACCGTTGAGGGAGATCTGGGGATGCGTGAATCCTCCGATGTACTGATACGTGAGCTGGGTGTGGCGTTCTTTGCCAATGAAATCGGAGTTTCGGAGGAAATACTCGAAAAATCCATATGGAACAGGGTGCACAACACAAAATTTCTGCCAGACACCCCTGTCGAAAAACATATCGACCAGACCATTGCGGAGAGTGCCGCGTACTTAGCGGCCAGACGGCACGCGGGCGTTATTGAGCATAAAAGCAGTAATTACTGCCGCAGACTGCAGCACGGGAAGAATCTGACTCATGTGCAGACCATTATCGGAACTGGCGGACCGATCATTAACAGTGAAAACCCAAAGGCCATTTTGAGGCATGCCCTCAGAAGAGAAAAGGGTGAGAAGGATGCACTGCTGCCTTCGACGTGTGATTTTGTGATCGACCGGGATTATATTCTGTATGCAGTTGGCCTGTTAAGCTATGTGGATAAGCATTTGGCGTTTTCTGTTGGGATGAACAGTATCATAAAAAAATAAGAGGATCAAGGAGACACTAACCATGGAAATTAAAATGAAAAAACGATTTGAGTACAAGAATTTGCCGGATATGAAGAGCATTCGGGATGAAGTGGATAAGGTGGCCGCGGATACCGTTATTGGAAAAACTTTGTTCATGGAAGAAAATGGTGTGGCGTCTGAAGCCGAATATAAACGCAAAATGGCAGAGGAAGGCCATGTTATGAAGCACAGCCACATCGGTTGGAATTCATGGGACGCCACCGCGAAAGGGGTAGAAGAAGTCTATAACACACTTCGGAAGCGCGGAAGCTATGTCGATCGTTTTGGATTTTGTCTGGACTGGGTTATGGGCGTGCCAGAAAAATACCGCCATAAGCTGCCTGTGGGGACAGGACTAACCTTTAAAGACCCCGACGAATGGCAGAAGCTTGGGCAGATCGTGCCTGTTCAGCCGCATTTGGGCGACCATATGATTGCCTCGTGTAATTCCTTTGAAAATACGCGTTACGCACTGGCGGCAGGTGTAACAACAATTGGAAACGTTTCGCACTACTATACCTATGAGTATCCTGGCGTTGATATTGAAGAGGAACGCGTGATCGACATGCTCAGGGCCATCGTTTTAATGGGAAAATTTAAAGACCAGGGAACCATTATCCACTCAAATGTGGACGACGGCTTCGGCTCGCAGTTCCATGATCTGGCGAATCTTGTGGGTTGGTGCATTATGGAAAGATATATCGTAGAGGAGCTGCTGGGCGGCCGAATGTGTCACTGCTTTGGCAATCTTTTCAGCGACCCTATTCTGCGGATGACCTTCAACCAGGCGATGTGGGAGATCAATACCTACAAGACACCGGGGTCCATGATCTACGGCAATACCATCGACTTCGGCTTTGACTATGACCGCAACTTCGGCGCTTTGTCCTCATTTGTGATGGCTGACAGCATGGGACAGTCCAAGTGCCCGACCGGCCATGCCGTAACGCCGATCCCTGTGACAGAGGCGGCCCGGGTTCCTTCGATTGATGAGATTGTGCAGGCGCATATGACCGTTGACATGATGATTGAAAAAGGCCGCTACTATTCACCGTATATCAACTGGACAGAGATTAACGCGGAAAAGAACCTGCTGGTGGCGTGCGGCAGAATCTTTTTTGAGCGGATCATGAACGGTCTCGACGATCTGGATGTGGATATTACCCACGCCGGAGAAATTCTGGGAGCTTTAAAATCCATTGGTTCAGAGCAGCTTGAAGAGGTTTTTGGCGTTGGAAAAGCAGATAAGCTGGCAATGCGCGGCCGTGTGCCGGTGCGACCCACCAATATTGTCATGACTATCAATGAGCGCCAGCGCGAGATCAGCGACCAGATTCAGAATCTTGAAGGCGCTCTCCAGGATGTTAACGTCATTATCGGTTCAACCGACGGCCATGAATTTGGAAAAGAAATTGTGAAAAGTATTTTATTCCAGGCTGGCGCAAATGTATTTGACCTGGGTAAAAGCGTTCCGGTGCAGGATATTCTGGATACGATGATCGAAAGCGAAAGTCGTTTTATTGTGATGAGCAGCTTTAACGGTATTGCGCTCAGCTTTGCCCGTGAAATGCTGGAAGGGCTTGAAAAGAGCGGAATGGACGCCCATCTGATCATGGGCGGACTTCTCAATGAAAATAAAGATGGCAGCGATCTGGCTGTGGATGTCAGCGATGACCTGCGCGCTCTCGGCGTATCCTGTGATAACAACGCCGAGGGACTGGTGGATACAATCCAGGCATTTTTGTAAGTTACAGATATAAAAAAGAATTGAAAAAATAGACTAACTATTATATAGTTATTAATATAGAATCGGGAATTCTAAATTAAAGAATCGAGGTGAGAGATACGGCTAAAAATGAAAATAACACAGTGGCAAAGGGAAAAACCACGGAAAAGGAAACATCATTTTCCAAATCAATCCTAAAGACCTTAAGCATTCTGGAGCAGTATTCCAAGGCTGATGAGCTTGGCATTAAAGAGCTCAGCGAAAGTACGGGAATCCCTGCCAGCACAGTGCAGCGAATTGTAAATACCCTTGTTATGAAGCAGTATCTGGTACAAAACCCACATACACTCAAATATCAGCTGGGTATTGCGTTTTTTAATATCAGCAGCCGTTATTCCAACAGCCGTGACTGGGTAGAGGTAGCAAAAGCGCATATGGAAGAGCAGGTTGAAAAAACGCAGGAAACCGTCAATCTTGCTATTTTGCAGGGAAAGAGCGTCATTTATCTGACCAAGGTGGATTCTCCGCATATCCTGCGCCCCAATTTTACAGTAGGTACAGCCTATCCCGCGCTCAATACCGCTCTTGGCAGATGCCTGCTGGCATATCAGCCGTGGGATAAAGTCGAGAGAATGATTAAGCTTCAGCCAAATTTTAATAAGGATATCAACGCATTCCACGAAATGCTGGAGGAAGTTGAGCGGAACGGCTATGCGACAGAGGATGAAGAGTTTCAACCCGGACTTTTCTGTATTGCTGCGCCAATATGGGATGCTAACGACCGTGTAGTAGCGGCAATCAGTACCAGTATCCCCAAAATAAGGCTGGACGAAAGTAACAAAGAAAATATTATACACATGATGCAGTCCACAGCAACTCAGATTTCGTTGGATTTGAAAAAAAGATTCACATATATTGATGTGGACAAACTATCCCCAACAACCAATTAATGTTTAAAAACCCTTGTGACAAGATTAAATAGCCACAAGGGTTTTTTATATTGTATAAAAATATCAAATTACGAAAATATCTTGACAGGAAAACAGAAAAGTAATATTATGAATACATAAATCATTTTGGTATACCAAAACATATATTGTATTTAAAATGGAGGAGTCATGAAAGAAGCATATAAAGAGGAGAAATCCCTTACAGAGCAAGTATACTCGAAGATTAAGGAAAGAATACTGACACTTGATTATCCACCCGGAATCGCCATTACAGAAGCCAACCTGGCCGAAGAATTTTCAGTAAGCCGTATGCCGGTTCATATCGCAATTCAAAAATTAACCAATGAAGGATGGATTGAGACCGGTTTCCGCAAAAAGGTTTATGTAAAAGGTATTTCCGTAAAAGACGTCCGGGAGATTTATGAAATCCGCGAGATTCTGGAAATTAAAGCGCTGGATACCATTTTTAAAAAAGAATTGAATTGGGACTTTTCGTTTAAACTTGAAGAGAAGTTTGTCCGTATGAAAGCCAGCTACCATGATTATTATGCCTTTGAATATGCAGACAGCGAGGTACACCGGACAATGGTCAGCGTTTTAGATAATAAGAGAATTGATCAAATTTACCTCAATCTTCAGGATGAGCTTGTGAGAATTATGGTTTTGATTTTTAAATACCGCAAAAAAAATAACGATTATGCGGAACGGATTATCGCGAGCATGCAAAAAATAATTTTAGGAATTCGAGAAAAAAACTATGATGAAGCGCTTTTTTATTTACAACGAGAGCACCTTTCAGGTGGACTGGACGAAGCGCTTGAGGCGGTTACGTTTTATAATAAGAAAAACCTATAGAGCAATTTACAGTAAAGTTTAAAAGTTGTTTTCTTTACAAAAAATTTCATATTGACAATTGTTGCAATACCGGATATAATCAATTCATAAATGGAATCATTGATTCCGCAATGTGGAATCAATACGCGGAAGTGAATTCCAGGGTATGAGAAAGGAGTTATAGTAAGTATGTCAGTAGTATCAATTCAAAAAACTGAAGGTAATGATTATGCAAACATTGAAAAGACAGTAAGACAGGTGATTTCTGACTGCGGTGGCATTAGCGATATTATCAAACCGGGATATAAGGTTTTGATCAAACCGAATCTGGTTGCCGTGCCTGACGATCGTTTATCAGGAGGGGTTACACGTTGGGAAGTCGTTAAAGCTATTGCAGAACTCGTAAAAGAAGAGGGAGCTGAGGCCATTATCGCAGAATCCAGCGCAGCAGGCGTTGATACAGAGGAAGTCATAAAAGCCTGCGGTTACGACCAGCTGCGAGAAGAAGGCTATCAGGTTATTGACTTGAAAAAACAGGCCAAAAAAGTAAAAATTCCTGTGCCGGATGGAAAGTTAATCAAAGAATTAAGCTCCTGGGATGTTGTAGCCGAAGCCGATGCCATTATCACTGTTCCGGTTATGAAGACCCATGATCAGACAGAGGTGACGCTTGGTCTGAAAAATCTGAAAGGTTTGATCGGCGATGTTCAGAAAAAGGAATTTCACTCCATTGGCGTTATAAACGGCGTCATCGACATTATCCAGACCATTAAGCCTGTGTTAAATGTTATTGACGGTACATTTTGCCAGCAGGGGCTGGGGCCGATTTTTGGTGAAACCGTTGTAATGGATCTCATCGTTGCTTCAAAAGACGTGGTCGCCTGTGATGCTGTAGCCAGCGTTATTATGGGCTACAACGTGGACGAGCCAATGTTGACAGTTGAGGCGAATGCCAGAGGACTTGGCGAAATGGATCTTGATAAAATTGAGATTAAAGGAAAATCCATTGAAGACGTTAAACACCGTTTTAAACGCTCGAGTGAAGTGGAAATTGAAGGCTTGCCGCCCTATAAGCTGATCTTTGCTGAAGGTGCCTGTACAGGCTGCCGTAATACCGTTATCAGTTCATTGATGGATTTGAAAAGCCAGGAATTAACGCAATACCTGGAAGGAAAAATTTTGGTTGTAGGGCCGGTAAAGGAAGAAGAACTGCCACCGGAATCCACGCCGGAAAACACCGTGTTAATCGGAAAATGTACCAATCCGCTCAAGGGTAAGGGCCGTTCAGTAAAAGGATGCCCTCCGGGAAATGTCTTTGTTGTACAGGGAATTGTCGGCGATGAAGTGAAGGTCGGCCGAAGATACAGCGACGCGGATGAAGAAAAAATAAACTAACGTTTATTAAGTAAGTTAAATATAAGGGGAAAAGTATGTTCAAAAAAATGGTGGCAATTGAACGGTTGAATCTGACACCGGAAGCGGAAAATGCACTGTCACAATATGCGGAAAAAGTGCAGTTTTATTACAGTATTCCAGAGGATAACGCCGCGATCATCAAGCGGATTGGCGACGCTGATGCGGTCTTGCTAAGCTACACAAGCCAGATTGACAGCGAAGTGCTGGATGCCTGTCCGAATATTAAGTATATTGGGATGTGCTGCAGTCTGTACGCACCGGAAAATGCCAATGTAGATATTCTTACCGCAGAAAAAAAGGGAATTGTGGTAAAAGGAGTCCGTGATTATGGTGATGAGGGAGTACCTGAGTACGTAATCAGCGAACTTGTTCGGCTTCTGCATGGATTTGGTGGAGTTATGTGGAAAAATACACCAATGGAGCTTACAGATATTAATATTGGCGTGATGGGAATGGGAACAAGTGGTATTATGGTTGCCCGTGCCTTGAAATTTTTTGGCGCCAATGTTTACTATTTCAGCAGAACGAGAAAACCGAAAGTAGAGGATAAAGAGGGCTTTATATGGCTCCCAAAAGACGATTTGCTTGAAAAGGCAGAAATCCTATGTACATGTTTGAATAAAAACGTTATTTTGATGGATGAGCGTGCATTTGAAATCTTTGGTAATGGCAAAATTTTTGTAAACACTTCAATTGGGCCTTCACATGAAATAAGAGCTTTGAAAAAGTGGTTGCAAAACAAAAAAAATTACGCACTGAGCGATACGTTTGGTGGTCTTGGTTCAAAAGAGTTTTCAAACTACCCGAATGTTTTTTGCCCAGATAAAGCGGCGGGAACATCCGCTTTGTCGAAAGTCAGACTAAGCCAGAAAGTCATTAAAAACATTGAGGACTATCAGGAAAAATAGGACGTTTAACGGTTCAAAAGGAAAATGCGAAAAGGTTCGCTACAACCTTTTCGCAGGTAAGTGAAATTTAAGAAAGAGAAAACCATGAAACTATTTAAAAATAACGAAACAGCAAAAGAAGTTAAACCGGAAAGAAAAACGACTTTTGGAATCTCTGTCATTGTTTTGATAGCTGCAATCGGGGTCCTGTTGATCGGCGTGGTAGGCCTTAAACTAGACCCTCATATTCCAATTTTAATGAGTGTCACAGTCCTTTTGGTTTACAGTATTTATCTGCGTATTCCGTGGAAAGATATGCGCAATAGTATCTGTAAAAGCATTTCAGAATCCATAGAGGCAATTTTGATTATTTGCCTGATTGGGGTTACTGTTGGAACTTGGATGTCCAGCGGTACTGTGCCACTGGTTATTTATTATGGACTTAAAATTTTCTCACCACAATGGTTTTTGTTATCTATTCTGCTGCTATGCTGCATCATGTCTATTGTAACGGGGTCATCATGGACAACCGTCGGAACAATTGGGGTCGCCTTCATGGGCGTCGGAATCGGTTTAGGAATTCCAGCAGGTCTGACTGCCGGGGCGATTCTTTGTGGTGCTTATTTTGGTGATAAACAATCGCCGGTTTCCGATACAACAAATTTTGCCGCTGCTGTATCAAAAGGAGGACTTTACGAAGTGGTTCGTGCAATGATTTATACCACAGGTCCTTCCCTGCTTGTCAGTGCAGTTGTTTTTGTTTTCCTTGGGTTTAGATACGGGTCAGGGACAGCAGATATATCACAGATACAGGCCATTACGGATGGGCTTGCTTCTTCCTTTAATCTTTCACCTATATTAATAATACCATTAATTTTGTTATTGGCAATGATTATTTTAAAAGTACCCGCCATTCCAACTATGATTATCGCATCGCTGATGGGGGCATTTTTCACATTTATTATTCAAGGACAAGATATAGCTTCCTGCTTAACTTTTATGCATTCGGGATATGTTTCTGAAACAGGTGTCGAGGTTATTGACAGTTTGTTGACCCGTGGTGGATTGAACTCAATGACATCGACAGTGATGCTGATGTTATTTTCATTAGCTCTTGCCGGATGCTTAGAACGTACTGGTGTAATGAGTATTGTCATTGGAAAAATCAGTGGATTAACCAAAAATCGTGCAGGACTTATTACAACCACGCTTGTTATGGCTATTGCCTTAAGTTTTTTTGCGGCAGATCCATACCTTGCAATGCTTCTTCCAGCTAACGCTATGGGTAAAAAATTTGATGAACAGGGAATTGACCGACGTGTTCTGGGAAGGACTATTCAGGATGGTGCAACAGTCATGGCACCACTTGTTCCTTGGGGAACAAATGGTATTTATTGTTCGTTAACATTAGGTGTTGCGGTAGCAGAATATGCACCTTATTACTTAATGGGATATGCAACACCAATATTCGCTGTTATCTGTGCGGTGACAGGATTTGGTGTTCTCTATACTAAAAAGAAAAATGATCAAGATGAACCGGTACTGGAACAGTAGAGACACTGCACTGGTGTTTAATATCCAAAAATGTTCAATTCATGATGGACCTGGAATACGCACGATTGTTTTTTTAAAAGGTTGTCCATTGAACTGCTTATGGTGTGCAAATCCAGAGTCGCAGGAATACGGAAAAGAGATTGCAGATACCCAATCACATTGCATAGGTTGTGGTGTTTGTATTGAAAAGTGTCCAAAACGGTGTATCACATTAGATGCAAGCGGTCACGGTGTTATAGACAGAGGCATATGCAATGTGTGTGGTATTTGTACAGAAGTATGCTATGCAAAATCGAAGCGTGTGGTTGGAGAAGAAATGACCATCGAAAGGCTTATGGAAAAGGTACAGCGCGATAGAATTTATTATACCAATTCTAATGGTGGAGTTACCTTTTCAGGAGGAGAACCGTTAACACATCCTGATTTTCTTTTGAATGCGGCCCGGGAGTGTAAAACGTTGGGAATAAATGTAGCTGTTGAAACCTGTGGTTATGCAGAATACCAGCTTTTTGCACCAGCTATGCAATACATAGATTTGCTTTTTATGGATATTAAAGAAATTGATTCAAAGAGACATGAAGTTTTGACAGGACGCGGAAACGAAAGAATCATTGATAATTTTAAAAAAATTGATGCTTTGGGAAATAAAATAACAGTACGAATTCCAGTGGTTCCAGGCTATAATGACCGTTTGGAAAATTTTAAAGGGATCGCTGAATTAGTGGCCTCCGCCGATCATGCGAAGGGTATTGAACTGTTAGCATACCATGCTCTTGGGGTTCATAAATATGAAATGCTGGGCAGGAAATATGCGTTGAAGGATGTTAAAACACCAGAAGAGGAAAAAATGTTGGAATACGTTGACTATATAAATCAGTTTTTGATGCCAGCAGGTAAGAAATGCTGGTTTGAGCAGTATGAATAGCTCAAAATTAATGGAGGAATATAAAATGATAACCAGACGTGTAGAAAAATTAAGAGATAGGATGCGTGAAACAAAACCACACATTTGTGTTGAACGCGCGGAATTAATTACTAAATTCTACAGACAATGCTCCTGTGATACCCCAATGCTCAGACGCGCCAAGCTATTAAAATATTTATTGGCAAATATGACGATATACATTGCTGACGATGAATTGTTCGCCGGCAATCAAGCTAAAGAATATCGGGGAGTTCCAGTATTTCCTGAATTTGGAGCAAATTGGATTATTGAGACGATTGATACCTTTTCTACCAGACCAACGGACCCTTTATTCATTAGCGATGAAAATAAAGAAAAGCTTCTTGAGGATCTTGAGTTTTGGAAAAATAATAGTTTTAAGGAGCTTGTTGATGATCAGTTAACAGAGGAAGTATTGGAGGTCGAACAACTTGGGGTTTTGTCTGTTGGCTCAAGAACTACCTCCACAGGACATGTGGTTCCCAATTATCCAAAAGTTTTCAGCTTAGGATTAAAAGGAATTATAGAAAAAGTACAGAGAAAAATTGATGCTGTTGAGTTTGTTAATCATAATACACAGCGCCAGATTGATTTTTGGCAGGGTGTAATTATTGTTTGTGAAGCTTGCATAGACTTTGCACGACGCTATGAAAAATTAGCTAAGGAAATGGCTGAAAAAGAAAGCGAACCAAAACGAAAAAAGGAGCTTTTACAAATTGCCAGCAATTGTGCGAATGTTCCTGAGAACCCGCCGCAGACCACCTATGAAGCACTCCAGTTTTTCTGGTTTATGCACTTGATTATGCAGATTGAAACAAATGGACACTCTATTGGTCTTGGGCGGTTTGATCAAACGATGTTCCCTTTTTACAAAAAAGATATTGAAGAAGGTCTTATCACCTTTGATCAATGCGTAGAGTATATTGAGTGTTTGTGGATTAAAATAACAGAAATTATTAAAGTGCGCGACGACTTTGACGCACAAGCTTTTGCAGGATATCCTATGTGGCAAAACTGTGCGGTTGGCGGCGTAACACCGAATGGTAAAGATGCAGTCAATGAATTTTCTTTCTGTATTCTGCAGGCAACCAGCGAAGTGAAAACAACACAGCCAACCATATCTTTCCGCTACCATGATGCTATTAATGAAGAATTTTTCAAGAAGGCACTGACAATGATACAGGATGGTCTTGCAACACCGGCAATGTTTAACGATAAGCTGATTATTCCACTTGTTCTTTCAAAAGGAGCTACTATCAAGGAAGCCAGAGACTGGAGCATCGAAGGCTGCGTTGAAAATTATGTTACCGGAAAAACAGATGGCAGACCGGTTGTAGGTTACATTAATACCGTGAAGCTTGTTGAGTTTGTTCTGAATGATGGTGTTGACCCGCTTACAGGAAAGCAGGTTGGACTTAAGACCGGTGATCCAAATCGATTTGAATCGTTTGAGGAGTTTATGGATGCCTACCAAAAGCAGATGGAATATTTTACAAGGCTGATGTGTGAAGCCTACAATATTGTTGGCGCATGTCAGGCCAATATGGTTCCTGCTTTATTGTCTTCCAGCCTAGTGGATGATTGTATTGAAAAAGGGAAAACATTGCAAGAAGGTGGCGCAAAATATAATTTTTCAGGTTCGTTTATCACTGCGATGGCTAATGCAGCGGATTCGATCGCAGCAATTAAGAAGTTCGTTTATGATGAGCACAAGATAAGTTTTGATGAACTTAAAGTAGCCATTGCGGATGATTTTAAAAATTATGAACCTTTGAGACAGATGCTGATGAATAATGCGCCTAAATACGGTAATGACGATGATTACGTTGATGAGATCGCGCAAAAAATTGTAGAAATCGCAACAGATGAAATTGAAAAATACCCTGATTCAAGAGATGGTAAGTACGTTTTGTCAGTTCTTTCACAGTCCTTTAATGTCCTTCAGGGCAAAAGTGTTGGGGCTACACCTGACGGACGGCATGCCTTTGAAGCGTTGGCGGATAATGCATCCCCAGCTGCATCCAGAGATGTCAACGGTCCGACCGCAGCTTTGCGTTCGGTTTCCAAAATTGATCAGTTCCGTCCTTTGATTGGCACGCTACTCAACCAGAAATTTGATCCGGTTATCGTTAAAGGTGAGAAAGGTTTGAATATTCTTGGAACATTGATTAAATCTTATTTTGACGAATATGGAGAACATGTTCAGATAAATGTTGTTGATGAGGAAACGCTGAGAGATGCACAAATTCATCCGGAAAACCATCGAAATTTGATGGTTCGAGTCGCGGGATATTCTGCGTATTTTATTGAGTTGGATAAAGATGTTCAGGAAAATGTCATTGCAAGAACAGCTCAGCAAAGTCTATAAATTTTCAAATCAAAAAGCCAAGTAACTATGCAAAAGAGTTCTAGTCCAACTCTTCTGCATAGTTTTAAAAGAAATTAAAAGTGAAAAGTAAAAAGTAATATGGTTATTCGTCTTTAAAATAACAGATTACTATAAATAAAATTTTCACTAATCTCTTTTGTGATAATAATACCATGGTTTTTATAATTAGCAAGCCTATTTTAAAAATTCATTTTATTTCTCAAGAAGATCGAGTTATATCGACATGATTAGTGAAAATCGAGTAATTTAACAGTAATTGGTAAAGTGTTTTTAAAAATCAGGAGGTTAAAAATGTCGATCGGCACTTGGATTATGTTGATATTTTATGGTGTGGTTCTCGGTGGGGGTAGTATTTTTTTAATTGCACATGCATTGAAAAATAAAGAGATCTAAAAGGGGATAATAAAATGAATGATAAAAAAAGCCGTGGTGCCTGGGGATCACGGATAGGCTATATCTTGTCAACCTTGGGGATGGCAATTGGTGTTGGCGCAATGTGGCGCTTTCCAATGCTGACAGCGAAATATGGTGGCGGCGCTTTTGTTCTGGCATTTTTTCTGATCAGTATCATTATCGTTATTCCAGCCGCTTGGGGAGAAGTGGGGCTGGGACGGCATACAAAATCCGGTGTCGCCGGCGCGCTGGAGTCTTTGGCTGGCAAAAAAGGTAAAGTTATCGGGACGTTTATTGCATTGATTCCATTGCTGCTAATGTTTTATTACCCGGTTATTATGGCAAATGTTGTGCAGTACATCTACTATACGGTTGCGGGGTCACCATTTTTGGCGGATCCGGAGGGTTTTTACAGCGTTATATCGAACAATAAAATCGTTGTGTTCTTGATTGTCGCCGGGCTTGATATTTTAACGGGTGTTATCTGCCTGGGCGGCATCAAGGGTGGGATTGAAAAAGCATGTAAAATCCTTTTGCCAACCCTTTTCGTCATTCTGGTAGTTTTAGTAATTCGTATCTGTACCTTACCTGGTATCATTGAAGGAATCGAGTTTTATGTCCGTCCGGATTTTTCCCAATGGGCCAATCCAAAGCTATGGGTTGAAGCGGCTGGCATGGCCTTGTTCGCAATTGGCTGTGGCCCCGGTTATCTGATAACCTTTGGCAGCTACTGCTCTGATAAAGCGGACATTGGTACAGATCTGGTAACGGTTAATATTACTCAGATGTTAATCTGCGTTTTAAGCGGCTTTGCAATGATCCCGGCAGTTATCCTCTTTGGGATGAACCCGGACGCGGGAAGCGGCCTCATTTTCATGGTATTGCCAAAAGTTTTCGAGCAGCTGGCTGGCGGTCCTGTCTGGCTGGTGTTTTTCCTGATTGCGTTGCTGTTCGCAGGCTTATCCACAACCATGTCCGCCTGGGAAGTACCGGTTGCGGTTTTGATCGACAGCTTTGGCCTCAAGAGAAGAACGGCTGTTATCATTGTAACACTTGTCGCCATTATCGGGGCAATTCCATGTATCTGGATTGCTGAGTTCCTGGAACATTTCGATTATTTGGTTGGAACCTTCCTGTATACGGCTGCTGCAACGGGGATCGCGCTTTATCTGGCGTGGTTTTATAAAGCGAAACGCGTGCGTGAAGAATGGATTAATCCGACATCGGTTATTAAATACGGCGCATGGGAAGATGTTCTGTATAAATTCCTCACAGTGCCGGTGTTCGTATATTTCCTTGCGACAGGCTTTATTGGTTTCTTTAATTAATGATTGTATTTCAGGGTTAAGAGACTGGAAAGGAGAAAGACCTTTCCAGTCTTTCATTTGAAAAGGTCGGAGGAAAAAATGAACGCAGAAAGATTAAAAAATTTATTGTCAGAGGTAAAAAGCGGTCAAACCAGTATCGACAGCGCTTTTGAAAAGATAAAGGATATACCGTATCATGATCTGGAATACGCAAAGGTCGATTATCATAGAGAATTGCGCAATGGTTTTCCGGAAGTAGTGTACAGCCCTGGGAAATCCCTTGAGCAGATTCATGGAATTGTTGAGGATATGATTACGCATACCGATGGGAATATTATGGCAACACGGGCAGATCAAAATGTTTACAAAACCATTGCGGAGCTTTCTGATAAAACGGAATATTATAAGGATGCCAGAGTTGTCGTGGTCAGGCGAAAGCCTTTTGAAGTCAGCGAAAAAAGTGTTGCGGTCGTGTCCGCAGGCACTTCGGATATACCGGTGGCCGAGGAGGCGGCGGTTTGCGCGGAGGTCATGGGAAATCGTGTGGATCGGCTTTATGACGTCGGCGTTGCGGGAATTCACCGGCTGCTCGACAATGTAGACCGGATCAATCGTGCCGGAGTTATCATTGTAATCGCTGGAATGGAGGGCGCTCTGGCGAGTGTGGTTGGCGGCTTGACGGATAAACCCGTTATCGCAGTGCCTACGAGCATTGGGTATGGCGCGAACTTTGGCGGCGTTTCAGCCTTGCTGGGAATGCTGACATCCTGTGCCAGCGGCATTGGCGTTGTGAATATTGATAATGGATTCGGCGCGGCCTGCCTCGCGTCAAAAATCAACAGATAAAGAGGACCCAGAATTGAAAGAAAAGTATTATGTTACAACGCCTATTTATTATCCGAGCAGTGATTTGCACATAGGCCATACCTATACAACTGTGGCGGCGGATACGCTCAAGCGCTTTAAAAAGCTCCAGGGCTACGACGCCTATATGATTACAGGAATCGACGAGCACGGCCAGAAGATCGAAAAGGTCGCGGAGGAAAAAGGCATGTCTCCGCAGGACTTTGTGGATGAAGAAGCTACACGCATCGCAGAGCTCTGGAAGCTGATGCAGATTGATAATGACCAGCTCATCCGGACCACGGATCCCCAGCACATGAAGACCATTCAGCGCATCTTTAAAAAGCTTTATGACCAGGGTGACATCTATAAAGGAAAATACGAGGGCTGGTACTGTACTCCCTGTGAATCTTTCTGGACTGAAAGTCAGGTGGTTGACGGAAAGTGTCCGGACTGTGGCCGGCCGGTTGAGATGGCTTCTGAGGAGGCTTACTTTTTCAAAATGTCCAAATACGCAGACCGGCTGCTTAAACACATTGAAGCACACCCGGATTTTATCCGGCCGGAGTCGCGGAAAAATGAAATGATCAATAATTTCATCAAGCCTGGTCTTCAGGATCTTTGTGTGTCCCGAACCTCCTTTAGCTGGGGTGTTCCGGTTGACTTTGACCCTGAGCATGTTGTTTATGTCTGGATCGATGCACTGCCGAATTACCTGTCGGCTCTGGGCTATCTTAATGACAAGCCTGACCTGATGGAGCAGTACTGGCCGGCGAACGTCCATCTGGTAGGAAAAGACATCATACGCTTTCACACGATTTATTGGCCGATTATGCTGATGGCATTGGATTTACCGCTGCCAGATCAGATTTATGGTCATGGATGGATACTGCTTAAAGGCGGCAAGATGTCAAAATCAGTTGGAAATGTTGTGAATCCTGTGGAACTGGCGGATAAATATGGCGTAGATGCTCTGCGCTACTACCTGCTGAGGGAGATGAAGGACGGATCGGATGGTGTGTACAGTGAAGAGCTGTTGATAAATCGTATCAACGCGGATCTGGTCAATGATCTGGGAAACCTCCTGAGCAGAACAGCCGCGATGACTGTGAAATATTTTGGCGGGAAGATACCGGAGAAACGGGAAGCTGAGGTGCTGGATGCTGAGTTGATTAAACTGGCAGAGAATACACCTGAAGTTTTTGCTGCCCATATGGACAAAGTGGACTTCAGCAGAGCGCTGGAAGCGGTTTGGAAATTGGTTGGGCGAACCAACAAATATATTGATGAAACTGAGCCATGGATTTTGTGTAAAGATTCGGGAAAATACAACCGTCTGGCAGCAGTTATGTATAATCTGACAGAAGCCCTACGTTTTATCGCGGTTATGGTTGGCCCGGTAATGCCGGATACAGGCTTGAAGATACTTGAGCGTTTGAAGGTGCCGGAGGCGCTGAGAACCTGGGAAAGTCTGGCGGCGTTTGGACAGTATCCGGAAGAGATAGAAATTGAATGCTGTGACGCGCTGTTCCCGAGAGTGGAAACCGAAAAACAGAACAAGAAAACCAAGGCAGTGCAGAAAGAAAAGCAGAAGAAACCCGAAATGCAGAGTAGTGACAGGATCACCATTGATAATTTTTCAAAGGTTGAATTGAAAACCGGAGAGATCCTGGCCTGTGAGAAGCACCCGGACGCAGATAAGCTTTTAGTTTTTCAAATTGATCTGGGTGGTGAAAAGCGGCAGATTGTTTCGGGAATTGCGGAGTACTATGCCCCAGGGGATTTAATTGGAATGACGGTTGTGGTATGCGTTAATCTTAAACCTATCGTGCTGCGTGGCGTAGAATCCAATGGAATGATTTTGTCCGCCATCGGCGGAAAAAAACTTTCACTGCTGACCGTAGAGGATGCTTCGATGCCGGCGGGAAGTAAGGTTTGTTAAAATGTTATGGATGGAAATCCTATCTGGTATCTCCATCCTTTTTTATTTAAGCCAAATTAAAACATGTTGCATTTTTAGCAAAATATGATATAATATGAAGCATACTTCATGTGAAAGGAACTTCATATTTAGAAATAAATTGAAAAACAGAATAAAAGAACTGAGAAAAGAAAATGGCTTGACACAGCTCCAACTGGCAGATGCTGTAGGAGTGTCAACCAGGACCATTATTTCGTTGGAAAAGGGGCAGTATAATCCATCGATTATGTTAGCCTACAAAATCGCGCGTTTGTTTAATACAACAATTGAAGAATTGTATTGTTTGGAGGCGAATCTGGAAAATGAAATGGAAAATTTATAATTGGATGCCCTGGATAAGATTGGTTGTTCTGACAGTCTGTATTGGTTTTTCTCTTTTTCTGATGGTAAACGATTTGATAGAAAACAGAGTTCCTCAAAATCAATTATGGCTTTTTTGCATCATTATTCCCGCAGGTTTAGAGCAGATCAGTCAGATTATGGATAGCAGAGCGGGGGTAATGGTTTATAAAGATGAAAGAGAACAGTATTTGAAGCTGGAAGCCGGAGCTTTAGCCTTCAAATACGCTAAGATAGCTTGTGTTATTCTTTTATGCCTGTCCGCTGTTCTGAATTATTTTCTGCCCAGTCTTTTATTTACTGGGATTGTGCTGGGTTTGAGTGTTTTTTTGATCCTGATGTATGGAATGGAATTAATCGCTTATTTTTATTTTGAAACAATGAAATAATAATCAACTTAAGGACAAATCTCATTTTTCTTTAATAAAAAAGAATGAGGTTTTGTCCTTTTTCAGATTGTGGTAAAATTGAACAGAAAAAATCAGAGGAGAAGGAGGGGTGGAGTTTTATGCTTAATCCTATCGTTATGGTTGCGTAGGCAGGGCTGTCGCAACGGTTTATAAATTGAATAAATGCTTGTCGGTAGCTTTGCTGTTCCCGTTTAAAAAACTAAATCAGGAGCGCAAAATGAGCTATAAGAAAGCAATACATATTCTGCCGCGTGAGCTGTTGGAAAAGGTTCAGGAGTATATTGACGGGGAGTTTATCTACATTCCGAGAATTGCTGATAACAAAAAGTGCTGGGGCGCATCGACCTCGACGCGTCAGGAATTGAAAGAGCGGAATGCCCGTATTTATGCGGACTATCTGGCAGGAGTGTCGATGGAGGCTCTGACGGAAAAGTATTTCCTTTCCCTGAAGAGTATCCAGAGAATTATCGGGCAGTTGAAAAAAGAAAAAAATCATTGACAGAGGCTGATTCAGTTTTACGGACTGGATCGGCCTTTTTCTTATGTTCTTTTATGAAATGAGGTTTAGGTAGGGTGGACAAAAGCATCATGCTACAATGAATTCATAAAGAGAGGAGGCGCAGGATGAAAAGCGTTTGTGACAATCCACCTGATCAGGCTTCTTCTTTAAAATAAAGAGAGGAGCCAGACAATGAAAAAAATTATCTGGAAAATTGAACCCCTTGAGCCGCCGTTGGTGTCAAGGCATTGTAAAAAATGCGGTAAAAAGGAAGAATTCACCTGCTCAGGACAGTTTCGGGTTAACGCTCAGCGCAAGTATCTGGATATCTGGCTGATCTATAAATGCGTAAAATGTGATACAACCTGGAACGCGGCAGTATATTCGCGCGTGTCGCCCCAGACGTTAAACCACGGCTTATTGGAGGGGTTTTACAGCAATGATGAAAAGCTTGCCCGGCAGTATGCCCTGGATTTTCAGTTTCTGAGAAGAAACGGCGCCGAGGTGGTGCCGGCACGCTGCTCTGTTTCTGGCGATATACCCGTATCCGGGGAAATATCAGAAGTGGAGCTGCAAACCGAGTACGTGCTTCCCGTCAAGGTTTCCACACTGGTACGGGACAAGCTGTGCCTGTCACAGAAGCATTATCTGGAAATGGTCGCAGAGGAAAAGATAAAGTGCGGCTCTGGGCAAGATTTGCGAAAGTGCAGAGTGAAAAATGGAATTACCCTTATCTTTCGGTAAACGGTAAATCCCAATTCAACTGAGAGCCGCCATAGAAAGAAGAACCCCTTATGCCGAATAAGAGGTTCTTTTTTTGATTAAATGCGACTGGCTGAGAGAATGGTTTGTCGGTTTAAGCCCTATACCGGTTGGCCGAGGTAGAGGCGCTCCAGGAGAAGTTTTCCTCTTTTCATCAATATTGAAAGGATACTTTACTGCACGGTGTAAAGATAGCGCATTTGCAACAGCATAGAAAGAATTTGTCATAAAATATGATTTTATACCAAAATAAAGTGTTTTCAGCTGCTGAAAAGAATTTTTTACAGGCCCGGCGGTTGGAAATTTAAAATTATTTCAAGGTAAAAGTCGTGAAATTCATTCTTTCTGCCTCGAAGAATATTTTTGAAAAGATAAAAAAACAATAATATATGAGAAAAGATAATAAGCAGTTAAGCTTTGCGCTAGAAAAGCAAAAATCTTACAAAAACAGTCTTAAGATTTATAAATACAAAACGTACAATTGGATTGTTTGACAAATAAAATGAAAGCTGATAATCTAAAGAATAAATATAATGAGATATCTGAGGAGAAAAGGGAAGTATGATTAATTTTGCGGATACAGGATTTATTCTTGTCTGTGCGGCAATGGTATGCCTGATGACGCCGGCATTAGCTGTTTTTTATGCCGGGCTGCTGAGAAAGGGCAATATCATCGACATTATGTTTCAGTGCTTTATTGCCATGGGCATTGTAACAGTGCTTTGGTTTATCGGCGGTTTCAGTCTGATTTTTGGCGGCGATGTCTCGGGGATTATCGGCAGTCTGGAGTTTGCGTTTTTACAGAATGTGAGCCTGGCGCCTTCGGCGCTGTGGGCGCCGACCATTCCGTTTATCGCCTTCTTTGTCTTTCAGCTGATGTTCGCCCTGGTGACGCCTGCGCTTATCTGCGGCGCGGTGGCAGAGCGGATGACGCTTAAGAGCTATATGATATTTCTGACGCTCTGGAGCCTTTTAGTTTATATACCGGTAGCGCACTGGGTATGGGGCGGTGGATTTCTGTCACAGATGGGCCTGGCCGACTTTGCCGGCGGCACGGTGGTTCATATGAGTGCAGGCTTCTCGGCTCTGGCGGCAGTGCTGGTCATCGGCGGAAGGAAAAAAAGGGATTATACCCCGCATAATATGGTATATGTTGCCATCGGAGCGGGACTTCTGTGGTTTGGCTGGTTTGCTTTTAACGGAGGAAGCGCTCTGGCGGCCAACGAAATTGCCGCTATGACCATCACCAATTCACAGATTTCCGCGGGCTTTGGGCTCATAACCTGGGTGACTGCCAGTTGGATTCAGGAAAAACACCCCAGCGTTTTAGGGGCGATGATGGGGGCTCTGGCAGGCCTGGTCTGCATAACGCCGGGATCAGGCTTTGTGGAGCCCTGGGCGGCAGCCATTATTGGTGTTGCGGGCACCTTGTGCTGCTATGGCGTGATTCAGCTGCGGATTAAAAAGAACCTAGACGACACACTGGATGTTTTTGGACTGCATGGAGCCGGAGGGACTGTGGGCATTATCATGACCGGCATTTTTGCCAGCCCGGCCATCAATACTGTAACGGGAGCGGTTTATGGCAACCCTGGACAGGTGCTGACACAGCTTGCCGGAGCGGCGGTCGTCATGCTTTACAGCTTTGTATTAACCATTGTCATGCTGAAAATAATCGGCCGGTTTACGCCGCTGCGAGTTTCGGACTCCCAGGAAATCGGGGGAATTGACGAGAAATATTATCAGGAAAAAGGATTGGTGGAATAAAATCTGACGGTATGTTACCGCCCTGCCAGATGGCAGGGCGGTGTTGTTTTTTGAAGGAAGGGGATCAATCAAATAAGACCCGCTCCGCCAGGTCGGCCAGCACTTTTTCGCAGCGGTCGATATCCGTCAGTGGAACATATTCGTCAGGTTTATGAGCCAGCTCGAGATCGCCGGGTCCGTAGGAAAGGCAATTATGGTTGCGCAGGGTTCCGGCGATAACGGCGCTGTCGGTGTAACCGGGAAAAAAGCTGACGCTGGCAGGCTGGCCGGTTACAGCTTCACAGCTTTCTTTCAGCGCGTTTAGAAGGAAGGACTGCGCGTTCTTTTCCACGAACGGCCGGTCACCGGTGATTCTGTAATGGCCTTTGACCCCGGGAATCTGTTTTTCTGCCTGGCGTATGGCAGATTTTACGATGCTTTCCGCCGCGGCTGTGGTGGTTGGCGGCACCAGGCGCATATCGATGGTAACGGCGCAGTGGTCCGGAACCACATAGGGGCGGTAGCCGCCGTTGATCTGGCCAAAGGTGACGGTGGAGCGGCCAAGGTCGTGATGCGTTGGCGTTTCGGCGATGCCTCTCCGGATGGCGGCGATCATTTCAGCCATAGCGGCAATGGCGTCCGCACCTTTCCAGGGGGTGCTGGCATGGGCGGTAATACCGTCTGCGGTCAACTCAAACCAAGTGCGGCCTTTATGGGCGACCTGGATCTGGCCGTTTGTAGGCTCGGTATCCAATACCCAGCTCTTTTCAGTAACCCAGCCTGAGGCGATGGCGGCCTCCACTCCCCGCATATAGTCCTCCTCGTCGACCGTTCCGATGAAAATAAAGGAGTGGCGGGGGCGTATGCCGGAAGCGGCTGCTTTTAGGAAAACAGAGAGTGCGCAGGCCAGACCGGATTTCATATCGCAGGCGCCTCGGCCGTAAAGCCGTCCGTTTTTTATTTCTGCAGCGAGCGGCGGCACACTCCAGCCCCCGCCCAATGTCACGGTATCCATATGGCAGATATAGATAAGCGCAGGATCGTCGATTTCCCCCTCGATTTTGCCCATAACATTAAAACGGCCGGGCAGAACCTGCTCTCTGATAACGGCAACGCCTGCCGACTCCAGAAGCTCTGTGATTTTAAGGCCGATGGCCCCTTCATATGCGCCGGGGTCGGAGCTGTCGATGCGGACAAGCTCACGGGTGAGTGTCTGCGCGTTTGTGCTGTACATAAAAACCTCCCAACAAAACAATAAATTCTTTTTATATTATATAATAAAATTCCTGAGATAGAAAGGAAAACAATAAAAGATTCTTAAAGTATTCCGAGAGGTTAATGTTATAATATTATCATAAGGGAGGGATGTCTGTGGAAAAACTGAACGATTTTACCAAAGGAAGCATATCTGGCAATATCATGCGGCTGGCCATGCCGATGATGGCGGCGCAGCTTATCAATGTGCTGTACAGCGTGGTTGACCGTGTCTATATCGGACACTTGCCGGATGCTTCGACACTTGCCCTGACAGGCCTTGGGCTCACCTTTCCCATTATTATGATCATTACGGCTTTTGCCAATCTTTTTGGCATGGGCGGCGCGCCGCTCTGCTCCATCGCCAGGGGAAAGGGAGACGACCGCAGGGCGGAGCGCATTATGGGAAATTCCTTTGCCATGCTGCTGATCACCGGTGTTTTGCTCATGATGGTATGCCTGATCTTTAAGCGGCCGATTTTATACGCCTTTGGCGCCAGTGAACAAACCTTTCCGTATGCTGACAGCTATGTTGAAATTTATCTCTGCGGCAGTCTCTTTGTGATGATTGGTCTGGGGATGAACAGCTTTATCAATTCACAGGGCTTTGCGAAAACCGGAATGATGACCGTGGCCCTGGGGGCGGTTGTCAATATTTTGCTGGACCCGGTATTTATTTTTATCCTTGGCTTAGGCGTCCGGGGCGCAGCTCTGGCCACCGTGTTGTCTCAACTGCTCTCCGCTCTCTGGGTTTTACGCTTTCTGACCGGAAAGAAAGCCATTTACCGGCTTAGCCTGAAAAATATGAAGCTGGATTTTCCGCTGGTCGGTGAAATCGCCGGTCTGGGACTTTCGGGATTTATCATGTCTGTCACCAACAGCGCGGTACAGATTGTATGCAACGCAAGCCTTCAGTTTTACGGGGGTGATATTTACGTTGGGGTCATGACCGTTTTAAACTCCATCCGTGAGGTGCTCACCATGCCTGTACAGGGCATTACCAACGGTGCGCAGCCTGTACTCGGCTTTAATTATGGCGCCGGGGCCTACGGCAGGGTGCGGAAGGGGATTCAGTTTACAGCGGTTATCGGGGTGGCGTATACCTTTATTGCATGGCTGATTCTGATGCTTACGCCCCAGGCCTTTATCCATATTTTCAACAGTGAGCCAGAACTTATCAGGCTGGGGGTTCCGGCTTTATATATTTATTTCTTTGGCTTTTTTATGATGGCCCTCCAGTTTTCCGGGCAGACGGTTTTCATCGCGCTGGGGAAATCAAAGCAGGCTATTTTCTTTTCACTGCTTCGAAAAGCGATCATTGTTATCCCGCTCACGCTGTTTTTACCGACGGTTTTTAACCTTGGTGTCAACGGTGTTTTTCTGGCAGAGCCCATCTCTAATTTTATCGGGGGAGCCGCCTGCTTTATTACCATGATGGTCACGGTATGGTCAAAAATGAAAGAAGAATAGCTGTTAAAGGACGCTGTGAGTTTCGCAGAGTCCTTTTTTAGTGGATAAAATACAAACGGATGGGTAAATATATTCATGTTAAAATTAAACGCTTGACAGCTGTATCATATCAAGCTGCGTTTAAAATACGATCATTCTTAATTGCAAAACGATTGAGAACAGGAGGTAATCAGATGAATGTCGCTGTATGTATTAAGCAGGTTCCCGCCGTGTCTGAAATCAAGCTGGAAAAGGGCACAAACCGAATGCTGAGGGAGGATGTCCCCGCGATTGTAAACCTTTGTGATAAAAACGCTCTGGAGGAGGCCCTGAGGCTTCGGGAAAAGCATGGGGGCAAGGTAACGGTTTTATCCATGGGGCCGGCTCAGGCAGAGGAGGCGCTCCGGGAGTGCATCGGCATGGGGGCAGATGAAGCGGTCTTGCTGTATGACGACGCACTGCGCGGCTCGGATACTCTGGCGACAAGCCGTGTGCTGGCAGCCGCGATCCGCAAGCTGGGCGGATACGACGTTGTGCTCTGCGGCAAGCAGGCCAGTGACGGCGATACCGGGCAGGTAGGCCCGGGCATTGCTGAACGACTGGATTATGCCCAGGCCACCTATGTGAACCGGCTGAAGATCGAGGACTATGTGCTGACTGCTGAACGTGAAAACAAAGACGGCGTTGAAATTCTACAGGCGGCTCTGCCGGTGGTCTGCACCATCACGGAAAAGGCCCATGCGCCGAGACACCCCTCCATAAAGGGAAAAATGAAGTCAAAAAACGCGGAGATTCGGACGTTATCAGCGGCAGATATCGGATTATCCCCTGAGGAGGTCGGCTTTAAGGGCTCGGCTACTCAGGTGGTCGGGACTTTTTCACCGGCGGTTTTGGATACCGGTATCCGGATCGACGCGAAGGATGGACGTGAAGGCGCAAAGGCCCTGTTTGAAACCCTGGAAAGCCTGGGCGTGTGGTAAGGAGGAAATGTCATGAAAGAAAATGCGATTTGGATTTTTATTGAAAAAGAGGACGAGCAGATCAGACGTGTGAGCCTGGAGCTTTTATCCAAGGGTAAAAGGTTAAAACGCGAGGACGACGCGCTGGTCGCAGTGGTTTTCGGCTATCTTTCCTGTGATATGACCGCTGAGCTTTCGGGCTGCGGGGCCGATATTATTTTAAATGTCCCTGGTGACGGTTATGAAATCTATGGCACCGATGCTTATACCAACGCCATGGAGGACTTGATCCGGCGTTATGCGCCGAATCTCCTGCTGGTGGGCGCGACCCATAACGGCCGTGATCTCTGCGGGCGTCTGGCCACCCGGCTGGAGCTTGGCCTCGCGGCGGACTGTACTGATATTGAACTGGCGGCAAACGGCGCTGCGACTTTTATTCGTCCGGCTTACGACGGCAAGGCGTTTGCCAAAATTACCATGGACACACGTCCTCAGATCGGCAGTGTCCACGCCGGTATTTTTGCCAAGGGCCTGCCGGTAGAGGGCTTAAAGGCTGAAGTGATCGAGGCGGATATTCCCATAAAGGAAAGCGTGCTCCGGGTGAAGCTGCTGGAGTATGTCGAGGCTGTCTCCAAGGTGGTGGATGACCTGGAGGCTGCGGACATTGTCGTAGCTGGCGGCCGTGGACTCGGAGGCCCGGAGGGCTTTGACATTATCCGGGAGCTGGCAGATGCCCTGGGCGCCGCGGTCGGCGCGTCCAAGCCAACGGTGGAGGACGGCTGGATTGATGTTGAGCATCAGGTTGGCGTGACCGGCAAAAGGATTCATCCCAAGCTTTATATTGCCTGCGGAATTTCTGGTGCGGTACAGCATACGCTGGGGATGAAGGACTCGGACATTATTGTGGCCATTAACAATGACCCTGAAGCCCCAATCTTTAAAATTGCCCATTACTGTGTGGTGGGAGACCTGTTTGAGGTCGTTCCGGCACTTACGGGCCTGATCCGAGAAAAACGTCAGCTTAAGGCACCGGATGAACGGCGCCAGAATCCAACCGACACACAGACCGCCTATTTTGAGGAAACGACAGTAGAAAAGCAGGAATCCCGGGCCCCTGAATCCGAAGTGAAAGAAGAAAACGTAAAAGCGCCTTTAGAGCAAGGGCCAAAGCGTGAGATTAAAAAGATCCGTACAATCGATAAAACCAATGCGAACGAGGAGGAAGAAACCATGAATTTTGAATTATCCAAGGAACACCAGGAGCTGCGTGAAATGTTCCGTGAGTTTGCCCAGATGGAGGTAAAACCCATTGCCAAGGACTTAGATGAAAAGGAACGTTTTCCGGAAGAGACCATTCCCAAGCTCGCCGAAGCCGGCATGCTGGGTATCCCCTTCCCTGAAGAATACGGCGGAGCGGGTATGGACAACCTGGCTTACGCCATGTGCGTCGAAGAAATTTCAAAGGTCTGCGGCTCCACCGGGGTGATTATTTCTGCCCACACCTCTCTGTGCGCATGGCCGATCTTTGCCTTTGGAACAGAGGAACAGAAGCGTAAATATCTGGTACCCCTGGCCAAGGGCGAGCACCTTGGAGCCTTTGGCTTAACGGAGCCGGGGGCAGGAACAGACGCGGCCGGACAGAAAACCACAGCAGTGCTCGATGGCGACCACTATGTCCTGAACGGCAGTAAAATTTTTATTACCAACGGCGGCAAGGCCGACACCTATGTTATTTTTGCCATGACGGATATTACAAAGGGCAATCACGGGATCACCGCCTTTATTGTGGAAAAGGATTTTCCGGGCTTCTCCATCGGCAAAAAGCTGGATAAAATGGGAATCCGAGGCTCCTCCACAACGGAGCTGATCTTCAAAGACTGTAAAGTGCCAAAGGAAAACCTGCTGGGCGAAGTTGGAAAGGGCTTTAAGATTGCCATGAAAACTCTGGACGGCGGCCGGATCGGCATTGCCTCTCAGGCCCTCGGTCTGGCGCAGGGAGCCATTGATGAGACCATCCCATACGTCAGGGGAAGAGAACAGTTCGGACAGCCGCTGTCATCCTTCCAGAATACCCAGTTCCAGCTGGCCAATATGATCGCCAGGGCAGAGGGCGCGCGCCTGCTGGTCTATCAGGCAGCCTGTGCGAAGGATGCAGGGAAGCCCTATAACCATCTGGCGGCTTTGGCCAAGCTTGTCGCTTCAGAAGCGGCGAGAGACGTCACCTGCGAAGCCGTCCAGCTATTCGGCGGTTACGGCTTTACAAGAGACTATCCAGTCGAACGGATGATGCGGGACGCCAAAATCACCGAGATTTACGAAGGCACCTCCGAAGTCCAGCGCATGGTTATCTCCAGCTGGGCTGGAGTTAAATAAAAATAGCAAATGCCCTGCGTATTGTTAAATGCGCAGGGCATTTTGTCTTTACCGCCAGGCCTTGAATTTTTTACGAACCGCGGATTCCGCCTTTGCGAGCCGCGTATCCAGCAGCTTCTGGTCGGGAACAGCCTGCCTGAAATAGCCGTACTCATCAAAAATTCCCTGGGGATGCGGCACCCGGAAAGCCCCCGCATCACTGCCAAGAGCTACAGAAGCCCCGAGATCAAAGGCTTTTTGGATATTGGACAGCTGCCGTTTGTGGATACTTGTCAAAACAGCATCGTTATACCGTCCGCTTCCGATAATATTGCCGGTTATGGCTATGGTCGGGCACCAGACGACTCCGGTTTCCTTCAGCAGAGAAAGACACTCCATATCCATGAAATTACCGTGCTCAATACTGTCCACACCCGACTCCAGAGCGACTTTAATGTTATCGGCTCCGTTGACATGGGTCATCACCGAATAGCCCTCAGAATGGGCGATATGAACCATCTCAGACACTTCCTGCTCTGGAAGGCCGGGGCAGCTCAGACGGCCGGCGTGGTCAAAATCCATGATGCCGGCTGTCATGATCTTGATAAAATCACACCGCTGGCGTCTGGCCTTTTGAACGAGCTGAGCATATTCCTTTAAGCTGTCATAGGAAAAGCCGACGATACTGCCATAATAGCCCCGGTGATGGATGGCAAATACCGGCGTCCGGCAGTCGATACCGTATTCCGGCGCAAGGTCGGCGGCCAGACGCGAAACGCCCAGATTATCGCCGCCGTCACGGATAAAGAGCACGTCCCGTTTTTGATAGTCTGATAAAACCTGCCGGATCAGGGCTTCATCGGGGGTGTTCCTGTGCTTTGCCGCGGCTTCCCGGAAAGATACGCCATCCATGATTATGTGGGCATGACATTCTCCAAACATACAAATCCCTTCTTCGTTTAAATTCTGAATTCCATTATACCGCTGGACGGCTGAAAAACAAAGGGAAAGCTGTAAAAAGGACAGTGGAACTGCTATAATAGAGCTATTACGATAACTGGAGGTAGGAAATGGATTACGAAGCGTATCTGTTTGACTTTGATTATACACTGGCAAACTCGGAAAAAGGCATTGTCATGTGCTTTCAGCATGTTTTTGAGCGCAACGGCTTTAAGGGGATTGAGGATGAAGCCATCAAGAAAACCATTGGCTTAACCCTTGAAGAAGCCTTTATGCTGTTGACGGGCATTAAAGACCGCAAAACGATTGCCGGGTACCGGAAACAGTATGTCGAGAAATCCGACGAGGTGATGGTGGCAAACACTAAGCTGTTCCCTGAGGTGCTGCCCATGCTTAGAAAGCTGAAAGAAAAGGGCGCAAAAACGGGTATTATCTCCACCAAATACCGCTACCGGATCGAGAGCACTACCCGTCTTTACGGTATGGATGAGCTGATTGACCTGATTGTCGGCGGCGAGGATGTAAAGGCAGCCAAGCCGAGCCCCGAAGGGGTCTGGAAAGCCCTGGATCAACTGAAATGTGACAGAGAAAAGACACTTTATATTGGTGACAGCCTGGTCGACGCCCGCACAGCGGAGAATGCCGGGGTCTCTTTTGCGGCTGTGACCACCGGTACCACCACGGCTGCGGACTTCGATGAAGTGCCCCATGTGAAAATAATGGGGGACCTGTCTGAGCTTGCAGACTGAACCATTAAAAAAACGGCCCATGGGCCGTTTTTTTAATGGTTCAGCAAAATTTGAAGGGTAAACAGGCAGTGCTCTGTTTTATAATGCAGAATGCCATTGTATTTTTTTACAATAAAGGCAATGCTTTGAGTACCGATGCCGTGGTGCTCGTCATGGTTGACGGGAAGGCCTTCTTCGCTGAACTCGGCCTGGCCGTTAAAGGTGTTGTTGATCTCAATGACGAGCTTATCCGGATAGTTCCGGCAGATCAGGCTGATACTCCGCTCGTCGGCAGCGGGGAGCTTGGCGCAGGCGTTGAGGGCGTTCTCGAGAGCGTTGGAAAAAATGACGCAGAGATCGGTATCCTCCACAAAAAGCTCCTTGGGAATGGACAGCTCACTGCAGATCGTGATGCCTTTTGTCATGGCCAGCTCGGTGTACAGGGAAACCAGGGTGTTTACCAGATAATTTTCGCAGAACTGGTAATAGGCGGTCTCGTCAATCATGCTCTGAATCCGTCGGGAATAAGCTTCAGCCTTTTCCGGATGGCCGTCCTGCAAAAAAGCGGTGATGATGCCAATATGGTGGCGCATATCGTGCCGGTACATACGGATAACCTCCATTTTCTGCTGCTGGGTGTCAAACTGGCGTTTTTGCAGGTTGATCTGGAGGCCCAGAAACTCAGCCTCCCTCCGGGCAGTGGTCAGCTCATAGGAACGCTGAAAGGTAATAAAGATAACCGCGTAAACGCCGAACATGGTCAGGTAGACCAGTCCCAGCGTGGGAAGTATCTGAGGCCTCTCATAAAAAATAGTGGGAAAAAGCACCAGCGACATAATCACAGCGCAGAACAGGATTGGTACAAAAGAAATTAAGACCCATCCGGTTTCCAATGATTTTGTAAAAAGGCGGAAGGGCCTGCGGAGGTACCGGGTATAGAGCAGAAAGACTACCCCATAGGACAGGAGCCGCATGAACAGCTCGGTATAAAAACCGCCGCCCACGGCTTTTGTACCGTAATAGGACAGTACGGCAATGGCAAAAAACAGATTGATCTGAGTCCAGAAGTTAAACTGAGCCTTAAAAATATCATCCTTTGCCAGAACTGCCAGCAGGATAACACAGGGAAGCGTGGTGGTGAGCAAAAAATAGCGGAAAAGCACACTGAGGCCCGCCACGTAAAGGATAACGCCGTTGATCGTCATGGAGGCTATAAAATAAAAGAAAATGATCAAAAGGCATTTTCTGCGGGAATACCGGAATTCTGTCATGACAAAAACCAGGCCAATGGTGCATAAAAGGGCCAGGGAGGCCCGCAAAAAAGACTGGTAAAAGTTTCCGGCCATCATAGCAGAAGACCGCCCTTGTTATACAGCAGAAAATTGAGGTACTGATCCTTGACCTCTGTGTAGCGGCGTCCGGCGATGGGGATAACGGTGCCGTCCTCCAGAATAAAGCTGTCGGAGTTCAGGGTGCTGATGGCATAAAGATTTACCACAAATGCCCGGTGCGGCCTTAAAAAACAGGTGGAGTCGTTAATCTGGTTTTCAAGCTCTGTCAGGGTAATGGTGGAATTGGCAGTGGCAATGGTGGCACCGTTTTTTGTGTGGATATGGAGCACGTGGCTGATATGCTCCACATAGGTGATGTCATAGACCTTTAAGCTCTGGATGCCATGGGAAGTGGTTATGGCCAGGCGCTGGGTTTGTGTCAGGGTCAGGCGTTCCAGCAGCTTATCCAGAATATCATAAAGCTTTTTCCGGTCAAGGGGCTTGAGAAGATACTGAAAGGCGTTGACCTCATAGGATTTCAGGGCATAGTCCGGGGAGGTGGTCAGGAAAATAATGGTGCTCTCATCATCGATGGCCCGAAGCGCTTTGGCCAGGGCGATACCATCCATATCCGGTAGAATGATATCCAGAATCAGAATATCGAAGCGGTTCTGGTCCTCCACGGCATCCAGCAGGGCATGGCTGGACTGAAAACAGTCCAGCGAGATGAGCTCCTGCTTGTGTTTACAGTAATTTTTGATAATGGCGGCCAGATCAGCCAGTTCGCTGGGCTGATCGTCGCAGATGGCAATTTTTATCATGGCTGCGCCTCCTCGTTCTGGGCTTTTTATCATTATAGCACAAGTTGAGAGAACCGT
This sequence comes from Eubacterium sp. 1001713B170207_170306_E7, assembly GCF_015547515.1. NCBI lineage: Bacteria > Bacillati > Bacillota > Clostridia > Eubacteriales > Eubacteriaceae > Eubacterium > Eubacterium sp. 1001713B170207_170306_E7. The sequence goes on along the minus strand of NZ_JADMVE010000009.1, from coordinate 71,168 downwards.
GATGGCATTTAAGCGGTGAAAGGGGTCATTCGTGCGGCTGGCCGGCCTTTCTTTCCAGCAGAGCGGCAGCGGGAGTAAGGCATAACCCGCCGTTTCCGGTACAGCGCAGCTCCGATGGAAGCTGGCAGCCGACACGGTACATTGTCTCGATGGTTTCATCCAGCGGTATCTGGGAATCATAGCCGCCGAGGGTTATCTCCGCGCTTGTCAGAGCATTGGAAACAGCCATGGCGTTTCGGCTGACGCATGGAATTTCGACTCTGCAGGCAACAGGATCGCAGATAAGGCCGAGCACATTCTGGAGAGCGGTGGAGGCAGCGCGAAGCGACGCGTCTGGGTCACTGTTTATGAAGGTGACCGCCATCGCTGCTGCCATGGCGCTGGCGGCGCCATTTTCGGCCTGACAGCCGCAGACCTCGGCGGCAAAGGTTGCCTGCTCCGCGATAAATACGCCAACGATGCCGGCGCACAACAGGGCCTTTGCGGCTGGCTCCAGCTGTTCTTCCTCCAAAACAGGCGGGAAGACGGCAGGCTTTTCGGATTTCTGGAGCAGTGCGAAGAGTACACCGGGGAGTACGCCGCAGGAGCCGGCCGTGGGTCCGGCAACCACAACGCCCATGGTATTGCTGGCCTCCATGACCGCAGTGCTGTAGACCGCCCCGCTTTGATAGGGGCTGGGGGAAAGCAGACGGCCGGCAGAGGCGGCGGCCGCCATTGAAGCGGCAGCGGGCTTTGTGAGCCCTTCACCTGCGGAGATGTACTGTAAGCCGAAGCTTATGGACTGGTGCATGGTTTTTACGAGCATTTTAGCGTAATCTAGTATTTCTTCCATCGGCCATCCGCTTCTAACAGATTCATATGTTACAGCGGCCCGCCAGAGTGGCATGGGATTTTTTCTTAAAAAAGCAATGAGGGTGCCGGCAGTGCCAAAGGGCAGCGCTGAACACTCCGGCGTGGGCACAGGCAGAATCGCGGGAATACAGCGCAGCTTGCCCGGCGCTGTTTTTATCAGGCTTTCAATTTCGGCGCGTTTAACGGTTGCTTTCAGCGGCAGCGCATAAAAGCCATCGCCGCTGACCAGACTCTGCGGGTCAGCCATGGATGGCGGCAGCTTCTGCAAAAAATGTTTGAGGATACGCTGCTGCTCACGGGAGTAAAAACCCGCGAGTACAGGCCTGTCTCCCCTGAAGTCAACGGCGGTGCCGTTGATGGCGGTTATGCAGAACATTCCGCCGCCTGTGGAAAGGGAGGTGACGCAAAGACGTCCAGATGGGCCGGACAGAATAAGATCGCAGGTATTGGGATGCTCGCAGGCCTTGTCGGACAGGCTGACTTTAAAGGAAACGCCCTCTTGTCTGAGGTATCTGAGACTGTTTTTAAAATTAGGATGGTTCAGAGGCATCCCAAGCAGGCCGGCGGCAAAGGCGGTATCTGATTTCTGACCTTTATAGGTGGTGGCGTATGAACTGTTTTTAGGGAAAATCAGCTGGATGGATTTGAAATCCGGCATCAGGCAGCCGGCAAAGTATCCGATACGTCCGGGAGCGGCTGTATGAGAGCTGGAAGGTCCGGTCATCACTGGGCCCAGTACGTCATTAAAAATACTTGTTTTATAATTTATCATGGGAAGCTCCTTTGGTGGGTTGCTTTTATTGTAAGGCGGTGGACGGGCCGGGGTCAAGAAGAAAAAAAGGTTTAACCGTCATCGAATTTTACATCTGTTACACAGGACAAAAGGGTGCTATAATACGGTTAAGCTGAGAAAGGAGCAGTAGTTGTGGAATATCGTAAGCTAAAGGGTGTTGAAACACCTGTGAGTGTGATTGGCTTTGGCGGGGTTTATCTGGAGGGCATGCCCGGTGATGAAATCATCGAGATGGTATACCATGCCATGGATCTGGGCATCAATTTGCTGGATCTTTATATGCCTCAGCCGGAGATAAGGGACGCCATCGGCGCGGCGGTGCGGACACATCCGGGCAAGATGCTGATCCAGGGGCATTTATGCACAGTCTGCGACCAGGGGCAGTATGTCCGCAGCAGGAACCTGGAGGAGGTGAAGCGTTCCTTTGAGGATATGTTGAACCGTCTGGGGCAGGATTACGTAGACTTTGGGATGATCCATTTTCTGGATTCAGAGAAGGATGTGGAGTCAGTGAAGAAAAGTGGGATTCTGGATTACGCTATAAACCTGAAAGAGCAGGGCGTTATCCGAAAGCTTGGGTTTAGCTCTCACAATGCCGTCACAGCCATGAAGCTGGTGGAAACCGGCTTGTATGAGATGCTTATGTTCAGCCTCAATCCGGCCTATGACCTGGATCATGGGCAGCGTGAGGTGGAGGATATTATGGCGTTTAAGGGCGTGGCGGTGGATGAAAAGGCACTGGGCATCGCACCGGTCAGAAGTGCGCTGTATCAGCGCTGTGAGGCAATGGGGATTGGGATAACGGTCATGAAGGCACTGGCGGCCGGACGGCTGCTGTCAGCGGAAAGCTCACCCTTTGGCAGAGCCATGACTCCGGCACAGTGCTACCATTACGCTCTGGACCGCCCTGGAGTGGTGTCCGTGCTTCCCGGGTTTTCTTCTCTGCGGGAAATCGACGAAGCGGCAGCCTACTGCCGGAGCTCTGAGATAGAACGGGACTACAGCGCCATTGCTGATGCACCGAGCTTTCAGCTGCAGGGGCAGTGCATGTACTGCAATCACTGCCAGCCCTGTCCATCAGGGATTGATGTGGCGGCGGTGACAAAATATCTGGATGTTGCGAGACAGCATAAGGGCAGAATACCAGGCGCTACGGCTGAGCATTACAAAGCGCTGAAGGCCCATGGGTCAGACTGCATTGAGTGCGGCAGCTGTGTGAAGCGGTGTCCCTTTGGTGTGGATGTTATCCGCAATATGCAGGAAGCATCTGGTATTTTTGGACTGTAAAAATAAAAAGCCCTGTCATCTTACTCTGCGAGGTACCGCAGAACAAGATGACAGGGCATTAACTATGGATGGCAAAATCTGATTTGTCAGACGATTGAGGTACCGCCGTCTACGACAATGTGCTGGCCTGTGACATAGCTTGAAGCGTCACTGGAAAAGAAGAGCACCGGTCCGCTGACCTCACCGCGTTTTCCCGGCCGACTCATGGGGCATTGGGCACTGTAGCCCTGAAGGAAGGCTTCGGACTTAAACAAGGTGTCCTTTGTCATTTCGGATTCAAAGAGTCCCGGACATACGGCGTTGACGGTGATATTAAATTGCCCATAAGAAGCGGCCATGCCGATTGTCAGGCCAAGCACCGCGCTTTTGGAGGCATTGTAGGAGTGGCGGATAAACATATCGGCTTTATCCCCGATCAGAGCGTTGACAGAACTGATATTGACGATTTTTCCGTAGTTTTGTTCTTTCATATGCGGAATGACATATTTGCTCATAATAAAGATGCCCTTGACGTTGACATCCATGGCATGGTCCCAGTCTTCTACGGTCAGGGTATCCACACCGCCGCGGACGGCAACGCCGGCGTTGTTAAGCAGAATATCAATTTTACCAAATTCTGTAATGATTTTTTCTACGGCGTCTTTAACGCACGCTTCATCGGTCACATCACAGGATATGACCAAAACTCTGCGGCCCATCCCTGAAATTTCGGCGGCCACCTGTTCCAGCTTTTCTTTTCTTCTGGCGAGCAGTACAACATCTGCTCCATTTTGCGCATAGGCTCTTGCGGAATCTGCACCCAGGCCGCTGGAGGCTCCGGTGACAACCGCTACTTTATCGGTTAATTCAAACATGGCAGTGATCTCCTTTTATATTGTAATAGTTAGTAATTATTAACATTAAAATACCCATTTGAAGCGGCCTCAAACATTAACTGTACTCGCAGAGCTCACAGGCATCGCAGTTGCCGTTGCAGCCATAGCGGTCCATAAGCTTTTGCTGTCGGAGATATTTTTTAATATTATTGCCATCCACATAATAGATGGTCCGCGTCGAATCTGAAATCATTGTGCTGGGCGGAGCATTGTCATCAACCTGATCCTCCATCACAGGCTTGTGTGGATCGGATTTAGGAAAAAAACCGGTTGAAGCTTTGTACTCTGTGACATAGTTAAGCAGCCGGCTGGAGACTTTATTTCTGGCAGAGCTTTTGTCTTCATGGATTTCATAAAGACCGGCGGTTGGAATATTAATACAGTGGTGGCCATTTTTCAGGTCATAGATATGGGCAATGTAAGCGAGACGCATTTTAAAACTCCTTAGTTTTATTCGTTTTCAAAAACTGATAATAGTATATCACAATAAGTAAAGGTTATCAATAACAAAAATAATTTTTTTGAAAAAATAAAAAACTACTGGAAAAATCTTCCAGTAGTTTTTTCATCAATCTTGTTGATCAATGACCTCACGGGCCACAGCGGGCTTGTCTGTGATCAGGCCGAGTACACCAAGATCGAGGTATTGCTGCATCGCTTTTGGGTCATCCACTGTCCAGACATAAACCGGAAGCCATGCCTTTCGGGATTTACTGATCAGTTTTTTTGTGACCATATTTTCCTCTACAGTGAGAAAGTCAATATCCATATTTACCAGCCGTCTTGTGTCCGCCTTGCCCAGGTTTCCGTAAACACAGTAGCCCACCGTATAATCGGGGTGAAGTGTTTTCAGCTGTTCTACCAGACTGTAGTCCAGAGACATGAACATACAGTTCTTTTCATCATTTTGCGCTTCAACCACTTTGGCAGTTTCGGCAGCCACATCAGCCGTTTCGTGTCCGTGGGTTTTCAGCTCGATGAGCAGCTTAATCTGACCTTTTGTGACTTTGATCACTTCCTCAAGCGTTGAGATTTTTCCTTCGGCGTTGTTTTGAGACAGGTTCAGTTCTCCGAGCTCTGCGGCGGTCAGATCATAGACATTGATATTTTCACCGGAGAGGCGCTGGAGATTGCTGTCGTGTATTACCATGGGCACGTTATCCTTAGACAAGAGAATGTCAATTTCCGCGTAGTCTGCGCCCTGGTTGATGCCGCCCTGAATAGAGCCAAGGGTATTTTCCACACCTTCAGAGCTTCCCCGGTGTCCAATGACAATGGGGCTGTGCAGTGCGGGTGGGTTATAAAACAGGCTGAACATGGCCACAGCGAACAGAATGACAGCACCCAGAGCGATGGGCTTCTGATGCCTGACGAAGAATGGATGGGCTTTGATGCATGTCCAGGCGTTCTTTGCCGTATGGCGCGAAACATGAAAGAAGCTCATGGCCCTTTCTTTTGTGTGGCCCAGCTTCTCATCAATAAAGGGGAGGGCGCCCTCATCGATGTTAACTCTGCCATCGAGTCCGCTGTAGCCGGCGGTCAGTATGGTCAGCAGCAGGAGCATAAGCGTGATACGCAGCAAGCCTACCAGCAGAAAGCCCATGAGCGGGGCAAATGTGTTTCCTGAAAAAAGGCCCAGGAAAACAGTGAAGGGGCCGTTGCCTGAAATGCCGGGAAAATAAGTGGGGACAAGTCCTGGAAGGTTAAACAGAATAAGCCATATAAGCATATAAAAACCCAGTACTAAGGCGACGGGAAGACGCCCTCTTTTTAAAATATCAAAGCTGCGGCGGGAGGCTTTTACAAAGGAAACACGATCCAAAACCATCGCTGGCAATACGAAGAGCAGGAGCACAAAAATCACAAAGATAACCGCATAAAACAGGCAAACGCCAACGTTTCCCATCAGCGTTTTAGACAGCTCACCGGTAATGAAATTAGGTATCCGGGTCTGCGGCAGCAGAGAAGGGCGCAGGCCGATGTGTATCAGGGGCAGAAGGCCAAGCACGTAGGCTGTAAAGCCAACTGCCCCCAAATTTTTAAGGCTTTTATAAGTCGTCAGGGCCATCTTCATGGCAGTGCCCAGACTGACCGGTTGTTTATGGAGCCTGTGGTAGAGCATTAAGATGATGACTGCAAACTCGTAATAGACCATAAGCGCACCCAGCGCCAGCATAATGATGAGGGTAAGGACGCCGGGAATATTTGTGAAAAAATTAAGAATTCTTTCGTTGAATGCCAGGCTGTAGCCGCTGAGGTTTAAAAATATCTGCATAATAAATGACAGCAGCGGCTTAAGAAGAACCGCGCAGAGCATTTTATAGACGATCTCGAAGGCCAACAATGCCGGAAATGTCTGGATAAAGGCAATAAGAGTATTTTGAATGTTTTTTGATTTCATGTCAAAGGCTCCAGAGTTTTTTAATAGTTTACCATAAAACCCGGCCGCAGGCATGAAAAACAGAAATTTTTATAAAAGAAAAACAAATAAGTGTACTTGACAAAATATGAACAAATGTATATAATTAAAGCATAATTAAAAACAAATGTTCATACCAGCAACGCCGCTGCTTTTGGCAGGCGAGCCAACCGCCGGATGATGCCTTCCTGTATTTTTACGGAGGTGTTATCCGGTTTTTTTGTTTTAAAAACGGCTGCTGGCAGGCATAAAAGGAGGGATAAAATGAAAAAAATGTACTGTTCCATGCTTAAGGGAAGTGATCAAAATTCGATGCGGAAGCCTGTTCGAATTGTGGTGCCGTCAGATATGCGGGAGGTCTATTACCATCTTGAGGATATGGCGGGAAATCTGGGAATTCCAGCAAATAATGCTGTATGGGAGGAGCTGAGCAGCGAGGATGTTGAGCTGCTGGCTTTTCCCTTTAATGGGGACAACAGGGTTTTTACACTTGAGGAGTTTGTCGGCGCGGGCGGTGTCCAGAAGCTTTTTAAAACTGCGCGTCTCCGTGGAAATATTTCACTGATAGGCGAGATGGATTTTTTCTGCAGTCTGGCAAAGGGGACCAGTGAAGCGACGAACCAGGTTTTAGAACAGGAAGGATTGATGGAGTAAAAAATATATTGACAAGGAAAATAAAAGGGACTAAAATAGAAAAGAACAAATGTTTATACTTGAGGGGAGATGGCACTATGGTAAAACGTATTGCGGTTCGCTGCCCGCATTGCGGGCAGCGTCTGCTGGATGTTATTCAGACCGATGAAGTACCGGGCGGCTGCATTCTGGAAACAAAATGCCGGCGCTGCCGGAAGGTTTTGACAGTAAGGGTCAATTTTAGCGGGAAAGGTCTCCAGGGCCATTCCAGAGACAGCGCCGCATATTGACTTTACCGTTTGGCAGAAAGGCGACGCCTTCCTTTTTCAAAAGCTGTTTCTGAACGCCGGGGCCGCCAAAGATAAGGCCCTCGCAAAGGGAACCGTCACTGAAAACAACCCGGTGGCAGGGAAGCTCCAGATGTTCAGGCACACGACGGAGAGCAGCGCCCACAGCCCGCGCGGCGCGGGGCCGGCCGGCCAGCAGGGCAATCTGTCCGTAGGAAGCTACCCGGCCCTCAGGAATCTCTGCAATGACGCTGTAGAAATTTTCGTTGAGTGATGCTGGCATTGTGTATTTCCTCCTGCTTGTATCAATTCATTATAAAAGACGCCTCTGTAAAAAACAATACGCAAAAAGCCTCCTGGGAATGGAGGCTTTTCTTAAATCAGCAGGTTGCGCCGGATACGGTGGCAATACCTAAGATACTGTCTTTTTCGTTTAATAAATCGTTGGTGGTCAGTGCGCGTTCAACGGCTTCTGCGCCCAGGCGCTCAACAGTAGAGCCAAAACGTTCACTGTTCTGGCCTTCTTTTTTGTACAAAAGGATGGCTTTTTCCACAACGTCCATGATCTCATCACGGGTGAACAGTGTCTGAAGCTCTGTGCCCCGGCGGATAGATTTTCCCCAGCGGCCGCCGACATAGACCTTATAACGGACTTCACCGTCAGGAATCGCATCAAAACGGCAGTTATCAACACACAAGCCGCAGTTGTTGCATTTTTCGGCATCGATGACAAGCTTACCGTCTGTTACGGCAGCGGCATCCATTGGGCAGCGGTCCTCAACCGAGCATTTACTGCAGCCTTTGCACAGTTCATCATTGTAATTTGGAATTTTCTGGCCGACGATACCTAAGTCATTGAGGTCAGGCTTTACACAGTTGTTTGGACATCCGCCAACAGCAATTTTAAATTTATGGGGCAGAGTAACGTCACGGTAGCCTTTATAAAAGCGCTCGTGTACTTCCCGGGCAAGACCCTGCGTATCGATCAGCCCATAGGTGCACACGGTTCCTTTGCAGGCCACGACCGGGCGAACCTTTGGGCCGGTGCCGCCGGTCACCAGACCTTCTTTGGCAATAAATTCCTGGAAAGGCACTATATCATCCCATGTTAATCCCTGGACCTCTACGGTGAGACGGGTGGTAAAGGCAATATTGCCGTTTCCGAATTTCTGGGACGCTTCACTCAGGCAGGCAAACTGAGCGGCGTTTAGGACACCGTCTTCCGTGATAACACGGGCGGCAAAATGTTCGTGGTCATTGTTGAACAGGAAACCCTGCCCTTTGACGCGTTTAATCTCTTCAGGTGCAATGTTCATAAGCTTGTAAATCTCCTTCTCCGTTTAACTGAAAATATTCTTTGTTCTTCTGTCTATAGATTAACGGATTTCTTGACGATTGTAAAATAGTATTTTATAATCAGTTTAATAGCTAAATGCCTATAGAAAGAAAATGGGGGAGAAATTATGACCATCAGGCATCTGAAAGTTTTTCTGGCAGTCGCGGAAACAGGAAAAATGAGCACAGCGGCGGAACAGCTGTTTATCGCACAGCCGTCTGTCAGCCAGGCCATCGCAGATATTGAAAAATATTATAATGTACGCCTTTTTGAGAGGCTGTCCCGCAAGCTTTTCATCACGCCGGCAGGTGAAAGGCTTTTGGACTACGCAAGGCACATTGTGGCGCTGTTTGACGAGATGGAGCTGGAAATGAAATATTCTGCGGAGCATACGACGCTTAAAATAGGGGGGACTGTAACGGTTGGAACCACCATTCTCAGTGAGCTGGTCAGCCGCTTTGAGGCTGAAAACCCACCGGTCACCCTGACGGTTCTGGTCGATAACACACCGGTCATCGAGTCCATGATCTTAAAAAGTGATCTGGATCTTGGGATTGTTGAGGGGGAGGTAAAGAGCGAAGACCTTATCCAGATACCAGCCGTGGAGGATGAGATGGTGTTGATTTGTGGAACAGGCCATCCTTTCGCCGGCCGAAAGAGTATTAGTCTTGATGAATTGCAGGGCCAGTATTTTGTGATTCGCGAAAAAGGCAGCAGAGCCCGCAGCTTTTTTGAGAAGATTCTGGACAGCGAAGGGGTAGAGATTGTGGAAAAATGGACCTGTACAAACACAGAAGCCATTAAAAACGCCGTGATGGACGGCCAGGGTCTCGCGGTTCTTTCCAAGCGCCTGGTAGAACGGGACTTTGAACAGGGGCGGCTTTGCATCCTCATGATCCAGGGAATCCCATTAATGCGGAGCTTTACGCTGATCTATCACAAAAATAAATTTCTGTCGCCGCCTCTTAAGGCATTTGTTCAAGCCTGTAAGGAATATAATGACTAGTTTTCCACTTTTTGTTCACTTTTTGTCCACATTTTAACGTGGATAGTGTGGATAAGTTTTGTCTCAAAAAAAGCCTTCAACGAAAAATAAAGGGATTGCGTCCACAGGTTGTGCATAACTTGTGGATAAATTGTTGGTTTTCAGAGTAAAACTGTGAATAGACTGTGGAAACGGGGTATATAAAATATTTTGGTGCAAATTTTTCCATGACTCGGGCGGAGTTTCTTCTTTACTAACAAAATGACAGATGATATGATAATAGGCAATACAGAAACGTTAAAAATCTTAAAAAAGGGAGTTAAAAAATGACCGGGGATTTATTGAAAGCACATGTTCTGTCCAGCAAGCTGATGACAGACATTGAAGATATCATGATTGAAGAATTCGGTCTGCCGGAAGGCCATATTGACATCGGCCTTTTTACCACAGACAATGAGGATATTGGCTACGTAGCCGCAGATGAAGCGACCAAAAAAGCCAACGTACAGGTCTGCTATGCCAAATCGACCTACGGGGGACTTGGCTGCGCCTACGGCGGTGAGATGATTGGTATTATCTCAGGGCCATCCATCAGTGATGTTGAGAGCGGCCTGCGGACCATCACACATTTCACAGAGCATAATGCCTGCCTGTTCAGTGCACGCGAGGATGACGGGGTGCAGTTCTATGCACAGGTTATCTCAAAAATTGGTACATATCTGGCAGAAGTCTGTGATCTGCCGGTAGGTTCATCTGTCGCCTACCTTGTCGGCCCACCTTTGGAATCCATGATGGGCGTCGATGAAGCCCTGACAGCCGCCGACGTAGAGGTTGTAAAATTCTTCGGACCGCCGACCGTCTCAAACCGGGGCGGCGCCATCGTAACCGGCACCCAGTCCGCCTGTAAAACCGCCTGTATGGCCTTCGCTAAGATGGTAATGGACTGCGTCGAAGAACCCGTGGATTATTGACGGCGAATCCAAATTTTGGATAAATTTGGTAGCGAACAAGGAGCGTTAGCGGGTGAGCGGCAATGAGTCTAATGCAGATGCTGAGGAAATCATCCGAAAAGGATAATCGATTTCCGAAGAATCTGTTTTCCTTGAGCGAACGAGTACAGCAACTTTCGTGCCGCAATTAAAAACAATCTGCAAGAACAAAAGACTCTGGTTTTTGGCCAGGGTCTTTTTTGTTCACCAAATTTACAGAAAACCTGTTATAATAAAGATAATTAAAGAAGGAAGCGAGGGATAAAGATGGCCTATACCATTACAGAAAAATGTATCGGATGTACGCTTTGCGCGAGAAACTGTCCGGTGATGGCCATCACCGGCGAAAAGAAAAAGCAGCATGTAGTGAATGATAGGCGCTGTATTGACTGCGGCGTTTGTGGAAAATCCTGTCCACAGGCCGCGATTTTGGACAATCGTGGAGAGACAGCGGACAAAGTGCCAAAGAATCAATGGAAGAAACCAATGGTGGACCCGGCCGCGTGCAGCGCCTGCTCCATGTGTGTGGACGGCTGCCGTTTTGGATGTCTGGCAATCTCGATGCCAGCCTTTAAAGGGGATATCCGGGTGTACGCGGAGCTGGTCAGGCCAAAGGCCTGCGTGGGCTGCGGACTATGCGAGAGCCTGTGTCCGCTCTCAGCCATTCATATGGAGGTGATTCAATGAAACCCCTGAATTATTTGCACATTAACCTGACAACCGGGAAGATACGCCCGTTGCCGATCAAAGAAGGGGTTGTGGCAGCATACCTCGGCGGCAAGACGCTGGCAGCCAAGCTGCTTTACGATTTGCTGCCAAAGGGGGTGGAGCCTTTATCAACCGATAATATCCTGATTATTAACACGGGGATTATGACAGATACTGGCGCGCCGTCCTCCAGCCGGTTTAATATGACCTTTAAAAATGTGATGACCGGGGGAATCGCATCCTCCAACTGCGGCGGAACCTTTGGAATGATGCTGCGGCGTGCGGGAGTGGACGGGCTGATTCTGGCTGGCGGGGCAAAAAAACCCGTGTATCTGGAAATTTTGGACGGCGAAGTGACCATTCATGACGCAAAAGACCTGTGGGGATTGGACACCGAGGCTGTCCAGGAACGCTTCCCGAAGGTCTACGGAAAGGTATTTATCGGGCCCGCCGGGGAGAATAAGGTTCGTTATGCCTGTGCGGTTTCGGGTGAGCGGGTGGCCGGCCGCTGCGGCTGCGGCGCGGTAATGGGTGTCAAGAATTTGAAAGGCATTGTGGCTTATGGGACCAAACGGCCAGAGCTTTACAATAAACCGGCCTTTGACGCTTATGTGAAAAAGTGGGTGAAATTTATTCAGAATCATCCCATGACCGGTGACAGCCTGCCCCACTATGGCACTGCCGGTCTGGTGAACAATGCCAACGCTTCACATGCGCTGCCGACACACAATTTTAAAAGGGGCCAGTTTGAGCCTGCGGAGGACATCTGCGGAGAAACGCTCGCGGATAAATACCTGACCCGCAACAGCGGCTGTGTGAGCTGTCCGATACGCTGCGAGCGGCGCGTGAGGGTGGACGGACGCGAGGTAAAGGGGCCGGAGTTTGAGACTGTCGGGCTTTTTGGCTCAAATATAGAGAACAGCAATCTGGAGTTAATCAATGAGATTAATTACAAAGCCGATATTCTGGGAATAGATACAATTTCATTGGCAGGTACACTGGCTTTTGCGATGGAGCTCCAGGAAAAAGGAATGGCCGATTTTGGCCTGCGCTTTGGTGAAACCGGAAACTTGATGGCAATAATTGAGAAAATTGCTTACCGGCAGGGAGTTGGCGGTGAGCTGGCTGAGGGCAGCGCCCGTCTGGCAGAAAAGTACGGCGGCAAAGCTTTTGCGATTAATGCCAAAGGCATGGAGCTGGCGTCCTATGAGCCGCGGCGTTCGGTGGGCATGGGACTCGGTTATGCGACCTCCAACCGCGGAGGCTGTCATCTGAACGGCGGCTATCTTGCGCTGATGGAATCAGTGGGTGTAATGAGTGTCGGCGCACAGGGAACAAAGGGTAAGCCGGAGCTCACAGCTTTTATGCAGAATGGTATGGAGGCTGGTTCGGCGGCAGGCTTTTGCCTGTTCACCATGCAGACCATGATCCCGTCAATTTTATATCATATGGGGCCAGTCAGTCCGGTAACCCATACAGCGGGTAAGGCCATGATTATGGCCCGTGGAGTCCTTGGAAATATGTGGCCGCTGATGCCGGGACTGCTGCCTGTTAAAACTATGTACCTGATGCCCCACTGTAAAGCCATTGAGCTTGCCACAGGCATACGCATGACGACTGGTGAGTTTCTCCAGGCCGGGGAGCGGGGATTTACCATTGAGCGCCTGTTTAATCTGCGGGAAGGCCTGACAGCGGAGGATGACAGTCTGCCGGGACGTTTGACCGACGAACTCCAGGAGCCGGAGGACGCCAGCACCAGAGTGGATCTGGAAACCATGCTGCCGGTGTATTATAAAGTAAGAGGTTGGGATGAACACGGTGTGCCGAAAGCTTCGACACTCAGGCGTCTGGGGCTTGAAAGCCTATGATCACAGTAAAATATTTCGGGGCGCTGAGAGCGTCGACGGGTACAGCGCAGGAAAGTATCGAGGCCAAAAATGTTAAAGCGGTGCTTACAAAAATAAAAGCCGCCCACGGAAAAGAGGCGGCGGCAAAAGCCAGGCGGTGCCTGATCCTGCTGAACGGCGATAATGTGAATCTGCACAGGGGAATGCGCACAGCGCTGGGAGCCGGCGATGTTGTCAGTTTTGTTCCGGTATGTGCAGGTGGGTGAAACGGGGCGGCTTTGCAGAAAAATGTACGTGAGAAAATAACGTCACGTCATTTTTTCAGCATTTCCTCGACGGCTTTTCGTTTCTGTTCCTGCTCAGGGAGGCGGAGCGGAGCACAGCTGCTGAGATTGGCTTCGTTTTTGGACAGCTTGTCGGCAAAGGCCATGCAGTTATCCTCACCGCAGCGCTTGCAGTTGCTGTGGGGCAGATATTCATAAATATCGGTAGCGTAGATGGGTTCCATGTTTATCCTCACTTGTCATCAGAATGGGTTCATTGTACGCCTGCCCGGGCAGCCTGTCAAGACAGGATGAAAAGACTGAGTTTTGCAGAAAGGGGTGAATGACAAAAATGAAAAGATGGACGACTTCAGGCGGAATGGCCATTGAGCGTTTAAATACATTAAGATGCAATTGTTATGTGGTTCAATGCGGCAGCGCTGTCTATCTGGTGGATACCAGTGTGACGATGGAGCGACAGAGCATTGAGCGCCAGCTTAAAAAGCTGGGGATCGGCGGGCTTGACGGCATTATTTTAACCCACGTCCATACCGACCATGTGGGGAATGCCGCCTGTTTGCAGAAGAAATTCAACTGTCTGGTCTACGTACACGCCCATGAACGGACAGCCCTTCGGGACAGCTGCTGCCCGCTGCCGCGTGGAACCCTTCCTCTTACCAGAAAAGTTGTCAGCGCGGCGGGGGCTCTTGGCCTTTGGACCTGCTTTGAGCCCTGCAGAAATGTGATGGCGGTTGAAAATGGGCAGTACATTGCGCCGGGAATGCGTGTGCTGCACACACCGGGCCACACAAAAGGATCCATGAGCCTGATTTTGAATGAGGATATTGCGTTGGTAGGCGACGCGATTATCCATCGGAACGGGCAGGTCTATCCGCCCTTTGCCAACGATGAGGCGCAGCTGAGAAATTCCTTACAGAAGCTGCTTGAAACAAACTGTCAGCAGTTTTTGCCGGGGCATGGCAGTGTGGCGGGCAGAGAGGATATTCTGGGAGCACTGCTTTAAAGGAATTAAAACAGCCCTGCTAATGATAGCAGGGCTGTTTTTTTGCAGTCTTCACATTTATATATTTACTTTTAACTGAATTTATTAAGATTTCAGTGTTACAATGGAAGTATCATATAATGGGAGGATTCGAATGAAAGTATTAGAGCTTTTCGAGCCGGCGGCCATCGACGTGTCGGATGAAGACGCGCGTATGGACGCGGTGATTCAGGCACTTGTTAACGCCGGGGAAACGGTGAAGCGCTATGATATAATTGGAATGAAAAAAGATTTTGCCGAAAACGAAATGGTTGAGAATCTGCTGGATGCGGAAGGACCGGAGGTTTTGCCGATTACCCTGATCGACGGCGTGCTGGTAAAGCAGGGGGGCTATCCATCCAACACTGAGATTGCCAATTGGTTCGGCATAACAGAAGATACAATCGCTGCGTGCTGCAGAGCATCCGGGAAGGGCTGTGGCAGCTGCGGTGGCTGTGGAGGGCGTCATGAAAGTTAAAAACAGGCTGTTTGCGTCTACTCTGGCGGTGCTTGTAACCTCCTTGATCCTTACCGGCTGCGGCAGCAAGGACGGACCAGCGGGAAAGGCTGAGTATCTTGGTTTTCTGGGCGGACAGTTTACTTCCATGACCAGCACGGTACAGAGCATTCAGGATAAGCTTTCTGATTTTACCGAGGCTTCTCTGTCAGACGCATCATGGGTGTCGGACATGGAAAAGCAGCTCGACCAGGTTGACAAGGCCTGTGACGCCATTGTCAGCTACGATAAGGTGCCTCAGGATTATACCGATCTTCACAGCAAGCTGACCAGCGTGGCGAATCAGCTTAAACCAGCAGTAGCAGCCTATAAAACCGGCATCGAGAACAAGGATTATGACGCGCTGTCCTCGGCCAACGAACAGATAAAGAGTACGGCTGCTTCACTTCAGTCATACATACCTGAGCTTAAAAATCTGCTGGGCAGTCAAAATTAGAAAACGAAAAACAGGCAAATTGCCTGTTTTTTTTATTGACAAAATAGAAAGTTCAATTTAAAATAGTTTATACGTAAACTGTTTAAAAAGAAACTGTTTACGGCCAAACGATATGGAGGAAACGATGTTTTTTAAAAATATCTCAATCATTTACCGCCACAGCGCCATTTTATTTCAAAAACGCCTGAGCGGTCTGCGGCTCAATAATACAGAGCAGTCTATTCTTTTGTATTTAAAGCGCAAGGATGGTGTCAACCAGCATGCCATTGTACGTTTTTTTCAGTTTAATAAAGCCACGGTGGCCAAAACCCTGTCTGTACTGGAGGAAATGGGATTTATTAAACGGGAAACCAGCTGTGAAAGCAAGCGCGAAAAGTGTGTTTACCTGACCGAGGCCGGTACCAGAGCAGCGGTGGCGATTAAGGAAAGCCGGCGGCAGCTGGAAGAAGAGGTGATGGCAGAGTTTACAGAGGAGGAAAGAGCCCTGTTTGCTGAGCTGTCAGAGAGAATCGCGGTAAAAGTTTGGAAGCTTAATCAGGAAAGCGAAGGTTGAGGCGGACCGTCCTGAAAATATGAACCTTGGAGGAGAGTGAAAATTTATGGTTAATGATATGACCCAGGGAAAGCCGGCAAAAATTCTAATGATCTTTATGCTGCCCATGCTGCTCGGCAACATTTTTCAGCAGCTTTACAATATTGTGGATACCGTTATCGTTGGGAATTATGTGGGCGCAGATGCGCTGGCGGCGGTCGGCTCGACAGCGGCGATGGTATTTTTGCTGGTCGCGATCGCCATGGGATTGAGCATGGGCTGCTCAGTACTTATTTCCCAGTATTTCGGCGCGGGAGACAAGAAAAACATGCGCCGGGCGGTATTCACCAGCATGGTTTTCATCCTGGCTGTCGGGGCTGTGGTCTGTGTGCTGGGGCTTGCCATCTCGGACTGGCTTCTGCATTTAATCCAGACGCCGGCCAACATTTATGAGGGGGCATCCACCTATATAAATATCTATTATATGGGCTGCATTTTTCTGTTTACCTACAACGGCCTGGCCGCGATATGCCGTGCTGTGGGGGATTCAAAAACGCCCCTGTATTTTTTGATTGTCGCGGCTCTTTTAAATATTGTACTGGATTTATTGTTTGTGATTTATTTTAACATGGGTGTGGCCGGCGTGGCCTGGGCCACGCTGATCGCACAGGGTGTATCGGCAGTTACCTGTCTGATTTATGTTTATTTTAAGGTGCCGGTGCTCAAGCTTCAAAAAGAAGACTGTGTTTTCGATTTTAAAATGCTGAAAGACCTGCTGGCCTATGCGATCCCTTCAACGGTACAGCAGTGTATTGTATCCTTCTCGATGATGGCGATTCAGGGGCTGGTCAACAGCTTTGGATCGGTATTTATCGCGGGGTATACCGCAGCGACCAAGATCGACTCCATCGCGATCCAGCCACTGCTCAGCACGACCATGTCCTTATCGACCTTTACGGCGCAGAACATTGGCGCCGGCCGCACAGAACGGGTTTATGAAGGCTTTAAAGTAACGATTCTGATCGTCGTGATCATGTGCCTCGCGATCTCTGGCCTGATCTTTTTATTCGGGGATGCCTTTATTGGCGCGTTTGTAGATTCTGTGGCAGACGCGGGGGTGATCCAGGTCGGCGTGGAGTATATCCGCATCGTTTCGGTATTTTATGTGGTCATGGGGCTGATGTTCTCGGCTGGCAGCGTGCTGCGCGGCGCGGGAGACGCCACAGCCTTTATGATGGGCTCGCTGTCAAACTTTGTTGTCCGTATCGCGGCAGCCTATATTCTGGCAGGTATGATTGGCTCCAGCGCGATCTGGTGGTCCATCCCCATGGGATGGGGTGTTGGCCTGGTGGTCAATTATATCCGTTACCGCAGTAAAAAGTGGGAAACTAAAGCCGTCATCAGCAAAAAACAGGTAGAAGCTTAAAGGATGCCTCCGGGCATCTTTTTTTAATGCAACCAAAGCAAACATATTTTGTTAATGTCGGTTGGTGGACAATCCGAAGGATTCTGTTAAAATGAGTATCAGGAGGTATGTAAAATATGAAAAATCAGTTAAGTATGAATCTGACAGCACTCCGGAAAATGAACCAGTATACCCAGGAGGAAGTCGCGTCTGGAATCGGCGTCAGCCGTCAGGCCGTGGCAAAATGGGAAAGCGGCGAAAGTACGCCGGATATTATCAACTGTAACGCTCTGGCTGAGCTGTACAATGTGAGTCTGGATGACCTGGTAAATTATAATGAAAAAGAAAAGGATGGCTTGGCGATTCCGCCAAAGGATAAGCATATGTTTGGCTGTGTAAGCGTAGGAGAACGCGGGCAGATTGTTATCCCCAAAAAGGCGCGCGAAATTTTTGATATAAAACCTGGCGACCGGCTCATGGTTCTCGGTGACGAAGACCCCGAAAGGGCAGGCATTGCCATTGTAAAGGAAGATGTCTTTATGGAACTTGCCGCCCAGATCATGGACGCGGTGAAAAGGGGCGAGGAATAGATGAATCTGTTATCTGTAAAAAATCTGAACAAAAAATACCCGGCTTTTGAGCTGAAAAATGTTTCCTTTGACGTAAAGCAGGGAAGTATTATGGGCTTTATTGGAAAAAACGGGGCGGGAAAAAGTACGACGCTCAAATCCATGCTCAATATGGTTCACCCCAACAGCGGAACCATTGAGATGCTGGGAAAAAACTTTTGTCAAAATGAGGCCTGGTGCAAGCAGAATATCGGGGTAGTGCTGGGAGGGATTGATTATTATCCCAAAAAGAAGCTAAGAACCATCACTAAGGTGACCAGCCGGTTTTATGAAAAGTGGGATGATGAAAAGTATCAGCAGGCCTTAACGCTCTTTGAGCTTGACGAAAATAAAACCGTTGATCAGCTGTCCGCGGGCATGCGGGTTAAATACCTCATCGCTCTGGCCCTGTCCCACCATGCCAGACTTTTGATCTTTGATGAGCCGACCAGTGGTCTGGATCCTGTATCGAGGGACGACCTGCTGGTTTTGTTTGAAAAGCTGGTGCAGACAGGTGACCGCAGTATTCTCTTTTCAACCCATATCACCTCAGACCTGGAAAAATCTGCGGATGACATCACTTATATTAAGGACGGCGCCATTATTGCCAGCGAAGATAAAAATGCCTTCATCCGCCATTTCCAATATCTAAAAGATAAAGAAGCGGATCCCGCGCTCTCACTGGAGGAGATTATGGTTCATATGGAAAGGAAAAAATATGATGAAAGCATTACTTTATAAGGAACTGTTTTTAACCAGTCTGCCGCCCACATTTATCTTTATGTTTTTCGGCGCCATGCTGATGATCCCCGGGTATCCCTACTATGTTCCTTTTTTCTTTGGCTGTCTGGGGCTCTTTTTTACCTTCCAGAACGGGCGTGAAAACAAGGACACCTTTTATACCGCGGCGCTGCCCATCTCAAAGGGCGATGTGGTCAGGGCAAGATGCCTGCTGGTGGTGCTGGTAGAGCTTGGAGAGGTGTTCATCTCCATCCCCTTTGCTGTTCTGCGGGCATATGTGCTGCCGCCAAACCCGGTAGGCATTGAGGCGAATCCTGCATTTTACGGCTTTGTATTGGTCATGTTCACCATCTTTAACGTGATTTTCCTGACGCAGTTTTATAAAAATGCCTACAATGTGGGCAAAGCTTTTGTAATAGCACAGATTCCCCTGTGGCTGTACATCATTGTGATGGAAGCACTGGTGCATTTTCCAAGGTTCAGCGCTTATCTGGACACGACCGACCCGTCAATAATGCTGAGACAGCTCCCGATTCTGGCGGCCGGGATCGTGATCTACGTGTTGGGAATGCTGACAGCCTGCCGTGTTTCCATCAAGCGGTTTGAAAAAGTTGATTTATAAAACAGACAGAAAACGAAGGGCGGTCAGTGTCCTTCGTTTTTTTATATTGTGCCGGGGGATTGACAGAAGCCTTTAATTCCGTTATGCTGAATTTAAAGAAGTCGCTGGTTTCATTAATCTTTAAGGAGGGAATACCATGAAAAAAATTATCAGCTGCTGTGGTGTTGTCTGTACAGAATGCGAGTATTACCCCGAAATCTGCGCAGGTTGTCCGTCCATTGAGGGGAAAGCCTTCTGGCTAAAGTATACCGGCGGGATAATTTGTGATATTTATAAATGCTGTGTTCTCGAAAAGAAGCTGCCTCATTGTGGAAATTGTGAAGCGCTGCCCTGCCCCCACTATTTTAACACGCCGGACCCTACCAAGACGCCGGCGGAAAACGAAGCGGACTTTAAAAAACAGATGAATCAGCTCAGGAGGATGAAACCGTCATGAAGATAAGACAAATGCAGCTGTCGGATATGCCGGAGCTTGCCCGGCTTTATTACCAGTTTTGGAGAGAGGCCTCAGATGTTGAAGCGATGGAACGCCAGTTCAGGCGTCTTGAAAAAGCAGACACCCATATTTTCCTGTGTGCGGAAGAAAACAACCAGCTCATCGGCTCAGTCATGGGCATAATCTGCGGGGAGCTTTACGGAGACTGCCGCCCTTTTATGGTGCTGGAAAATATGATTGTGGATAAAGGCAGCCGTGAAAACGGGGTAGGAAAAGCGCTGCTGCAGGAGCTTGAAAAACAGGCAAAAGAGCGGCAGTGCACCCAGATCATTTTGGTAACGGAAAAGAACCGGAAAGCCGCCTGCTGCTTTTACGAAGCGAATGGCTTTCAGATAAATAATACAGGGTATAAGAAGAAATTGTAGGAGACAGCAGATACCGTCTTGGAATAAAGATTAATTTAGGGGATTCCCTGAAAATAGAATTGAGTTACAGTCAAAAAATGCGTATAATAGTAGTGTTATCACCTTTTGGAGGAAAATCCATGATTGATGTGTACACGCTGGATACGCATTTTTTTTCGCTTACAGGAAAAACAGTGCATGTCGAGGTGCTCTTAAATAAAATTTTTGAGAAAAAGAAACTGCCAACACCAGTAAAGATCGAAAAGAACCGTTATGGAAAGCCTTTTTTAAAGCAATATCCCGGTCTGCATTTTAACGGCTCCCACTCAGGCGATTATCTGGTGTGCGCGGTGTCCGAAAAGCCAGTGGGCGTCGATGTGCAGCGGATCGACAAGACTAAACAGATGATGCCCCTTGCGCGGCGCTTTATGGCGCCTGAGGAGATTCGCAGTCTGGAAAGCCTGGAGAATGATGCCCGGACGAGAGCTTTTTACAGGCTGTGGGCGCAGAAGGAAAGCTATATGAAATACCGGGGGCTGGGTTTTGCCCTGCCGCTGAGCGCTTTTGAAATACAGGAAAAATCAGGGGAATATCTGATACTCGATGCGAACTGCCAAGCCGGCGGTGTTTTTTTAAGACGTCTGGAATTGTCTCCGGATTATGAGCTTTGGGTATGCGGCGAGGAGCCTGCGGTACAGAAAATTGAATTTGGAGTTTTATGAGGAGTAGGAATGGAAAAGACAGAAGAGACGATCATCATTAACAACAGCTTCGTAAAGGGATTACAGGATGGGATTCCCATTGGACTGGGCTATTTGTCGGTGGCTTTTACCTTTGGGATGATGGCTGTTACCCAGGGCCTGCCTGCCTGGTCTGCGGTACTCATATCCATGACCAATCTGACCTCTGCCGGGCAGTTTGCCGGATTGGATTTGATTGTGCTCGGTGCGCCTTTTGTGGAGATGGCACTGACCCAGCTGATCATCAATCTGCGCTATGCGCTTATGTCCCTGTCATTGTCCCAGAAGCTGGAGGACTCTGTTAACACACTGGAGCGCTGTCTGATCGCCTTTGGCAACACCGATGAGATCTTTGCCGTGAGCAGCGGACAGCCTGGAAAGCTGGGGAAATGGTATATGTTTGGCCTGATGGTGATGCCGTATATCGGCTGGTCCGGCGGTACTCTGATCGGCGCGGCGGCCAGCACCATTCTGCCGGAATTCATACGCTCTGCTCTGGGAATCGCCATTTACGGGATGTTTATCGCCATTATCATACCGCCGGCCAGAAAGAAAAAATCGGTCAGAACGGTATTGGTCTTTGCGGTGGTATTGAGCTGCATTTTTACTTTTGCCCCTGTTCTGAACCAGGTATCAACAGGCTTTACCATCATCATCTGCACCATTGCGGCGTCGGCCTTTGGCGCCTGGCTCTTTCCCATCAGCGAGGAGGAAGAAATATGACCACCACTACGTTGTTAATCTATATTCTGGTTATGGCGGGCGTCACCTATTTAATCCGTGTGCTGCCGCTGGCCCTGTTTAAAAAGAAAATAGAAAGTAAATTTGTAAAATCCTTTCTTTATTATGTGCCCTACGCGGTGCTTGGAACCATGACTTTTCCGGCGATTTTTTATTCTACCGGAAGCCTGTACTCGGCCACTGCGGGGCTGATCGCCGCCATTTTACTGGCCATGAAGGAAAAAGGCCTGGTCACCGTGGCTGTGTTTGCCTGTGTTGCGGTGCTGGTCGTGGAGGCAGTGCTGGGATATCTGTAAAAAGGAATTGACTTTCCTTTGCGGGGAAGGCCGCAGGATAAATATGAGGTGAGAATTATGTACAGAATCAGTGAATTTTCTAAAATAACCAATTTAACGGTTAAGGCGCTGCGCTATTATGACGAGCAGGGAATCCTGGTGCCGTCCAATCGGGACAGCCAGAATGGATACCGTTATTACAGCGAGGAGGATTTCAAACGGGCACAGCTGGTTGCGCTGCTCCGTTCCTTTGACTTTTCTATCTCGGAGCTTCGGGACGTTATGGAAAATTTTGATGAGGATACCGATCTGGCCTATTTTCTGGAAGAAAAAAAGGCCATGATCGAGAATAAAATTGAAAAGGAAAAAGCGCTGCTGAAAAAAATATCCCTCTATATCGAGCCGGCCGGTCAGGAGGAAAGCCATATGCAGCACAAAATTAAAATAAAACGTCTGGAGCCTGTAATGGTCGCATCCATCCGTTATCAAGGGCTTTACAGCGAGGTCGGAAAATATATTGCCAGAATTTACAAGGCGGCAAAGGGCAGCGCTGATGGTATTCCCTTTAACCTGTATTACAACGAGGCTTATCAGGAAAAAGCGGATATAGAAATCTGCGTGCCGGTTAAACGCTATGTCGAAGCTGCGGGGATTGAGTGTAAAACCCTTCCGGCGCTAGAGCGGGCTGTTTCAACCATACACCAGGGAAGCTACAGCCAGTTTAATCACGCCTACAAGGCGCTGCTGGATTATTCCAAGGCGCAGGATTTAAAGCTGTTGACGCCATCCCGGGAAATATACATAAAAGGGCCGGGCGCTATTTTTAAGGGAAATGAAAACAAATACGTGACGGAGATCATCATCCCTTTTGAGTAAGCTGCTTATTTTATATTGACATTCTAAAAGCCTTTTGCTAAAATAAAGGCGTTCATCGGAGGGGGTACAATCTGTGAGATTGAGACGCTGGATAAGATGGTTGATACCATTTTATCCGGCTTTTTTTCGTTTCCGGGAATATTAGAGATTAGAGGAGCAGTATAATGGATTTACTAAAAGGGAATCTGAAAAAGATATACTTTAAATACCTGTTCGCGTCCTTTGGCAGCGCGCTGATTGTATCGGTCTACTCGCTGGTGGACTGCGTAATGGTAGGGCAGTATGAGGGGCCAAACGGCGTGGCTGCACTGGCGACGGTTGCACCTGTCTGGAATATTATTTACAGCCTGGGCCTGCTGTTTGGTATCGGCGGCTCTGTTTTGATGAGCGCGGCCAAGGGGGCGGGAGACGAGCGCCGGGGAAACAGCTTTTATACAATGGCTTTTATCGGTGTCACCGCCGCCGCCATTCTTTCCTGGCTGGGCATCATTTTCTTTCAGGATGCACTGCTGCGCCTGTTCGGCGCGGATGATCTGCTTCTGGGACTGGCGGGGCAGTATCTTTTCTGGATAAAATTTGTGGCGCCGCTGTTTGTGCTCGGACAGTTTTTTGCTGCCTTCATACGAAACGATAATGCGCCGGCAACCGCCACGATGGCTGTTATGGCCGGAGGCATTTTTAACATTATCGGCGATTATGTTTTTGTGTTTGTTTGTGATATGGGCATCAGCGGTGCGGGACTGGCGACGGCTCTGGGACAGGTGCTGTCAATTTTTATTTTGTGCAGTCACTTTTTCAGTAAGAACTGCCGGCTCAGGTTTGAGCGGCCCGAAGGCTTCAGTCAAATGACGCAGCAGATTGTGGTCACAGGGTTTTCCACCTTTTTCATTGACATTGCCATGGGGATTTTGTCCATGATGTTCAACAACCAGATTATGAAATACAGCGGCAGCCCGGCGCTGGCGGTTTATGGGGTTATTATCAATGTCAACACCCTGGTGCAGGCCTGTGCCTACGGCGTGGGACAGGCAGCCCAGCCCATTGTCTCCATGAACTACGGCGCAGGGCAGGGCGAACGTATCCGGAAGACGCTGCGGCTGAGCCTGGCCACGGTCACAGTGTTGAGTATTCTCTGGACAACCCTGACCATGGCCCTGCCAGAGCCGCTCATCCGTCTTTTTATGAGCCCGACGCCGGAGGTGCTGGCCATTGCGCCGGATATCATGCGGAAGTATTTTATTTCCTTCCTGCTGCTGACCTATAATATTTATTCGACCTATTATTTCCAGGCCATCATGAAGCCGAAGGCGTCCTTTGCTGTGTCGGTCCTGCGCGGAATGGTGGTGAGCGGGCTGCTGATTTACACACTGCCGGCTCTGTTTGGCGCGGAAGCGCTGTGGCTTGCGATGCCCATTACAGAGATGATCATCGCGGTTATGGTCGCAGTTTTGATGCGGCGTTATAACAAAAGCCTTTGAGCCACCTGGCCCAAGCAAAAAATTAAAAAGAACCTGAAACTAAAAATTCAGGTTCTTTTTAGCAGGATTTATTTATGACGTTTCGTCAATTCTACAAATAAATCGTCAAAGGTTACGCCCTGATTGTTTAATAAAACCGTCAGGTGGTAAAGCAAGTCTGAGGCTTCATAGGTGAGCTCTTCCTTTGAATTGTTTTTGGCGGCGATGATGGTCTCAGCAGATTCTTCACCGATCTTTTTACAGATTTTGTCAACGCCTTCCCGGAAGAGGTAGTTGGTGTAGGAGCCTTCCACCGGGTTTTCCCGGCGGTCCTGCACCTGGTCGGCCAGTTTATGGATAATATCCATGTTTCCTGTGACTTTTTCTTCGTTGGTGTATAAGTTACGGTAGAAGCAGGAAGTCTCGCCTGTGTGGCAGGCAGGACCCTTTGGAAGTACCTGTACGAGCAGTGTGTCGGCATCACAGTCATAGTCGATGGCAACGACCTCCTGATAATTGCCGGAGGTTTCGCCTTTTGTCCACAGTTCCTTGCGGCTGCGGCTCCAGAAGGTGGCTTTTCCGGTTTCCAGAGTTTTGTCCAGGGCTTCCTTGTTCATATAAGCCACCATGAGTACCTGACGGGTGTAATAGTCCTGAAGGACTGCCGGGATCAGGCCATGGTGGTTAAATTTCAGTTCGATATCAGTATTCATTTTTTTCTCCTCGATTTTATTTTCTTACCGCAATGCCTTCGCCGGCCAGGTAGGCCTTGAGCTCAGGGATGGGTATCTCTTTATAATGGAAAACAGAAGCGGCTAAGGCAGCGTCGGCACCAGCCTTCAAGACTTCTGAAAAATGGGCCTTTTCACCTGCGCCGCCGGAGGCGATGACGGGAATGGTCAGAATTTCAGACAGTCTGCGGTTGAGCTCAAGGTCATACCCGTGCTTTACGCCGTCGGTGTCAATGGAGTTAATGCAGATTTCGCCCGCGCCCAGCTCCTGGCCGCGTTTTGCCCATTCGATGGCGTCAATACCGGTGTTTTCACGGCCGCCCTTCACATAAACATCCCAGGAGCCCTTTTCGTTGCGTTTTGCGTCGATGGAGAGCACTACGCACTGGTTGCCGAATTTAAGCGCCGCGTCGCGGATCAGCTGCGGATTTTTAACGGCGCTGGAATTGACAGAGACCTTATCTGCTCCGGCCATGAGCACCTTGCGGAAGTCTTCTACCCGGCTGATGCCCCCGCCGATGGTAAAGGGAATGCGGACCGCTTCGGCCACCTTCTCCACAGTATGGATAAAAATATCCCGCTCCTCGTAGGAAGCGGTAATATCGTAGAATACCAGCTCGTCCGCTCCCTGTTCGGAGTAATAGCGGCCCAGCTCTACGGGATCGGCCACGTCCTGTATATCCTTGAATTTTTTCCCCTTGACCACCCGTCCGTGATCCACGTCCAGGCAGGGGATAATACGTTTAGTCAGCATTTCAGCATTCTCCTTTTAGATAGGCGGCCAGGTCGATGGTGCCCTCATACAGGGCTTTGCCGGTAATAGCGCCGTAAAGGTTCATTTCCTCCAGTTTTTTGAGATGCTCGGCAGTCGCGATGCCGCCGGAGGCGATGATGTCCATGTTCAGATGTAGATTGAGGACATTCAGCATGTCGAAGTTGGGGCCGCTCATCATACCGTCCTTGGAAATATCGGTGTACACGAGAGTGGACAGGCCAAGGCGTTCCAGCTTTGCGGCCAGCTCCAGGGCTTCGATGTTGCTGCTTTCCACCCAGCCCTCAGTGCAGACAATACCGTCCTTGGCGTCGATGGAAACACAGACCTTTTCGTCGTACAGGGCCAGAAGCTTTTCGATAAAGCCAAGATCCTTGACGGCCTGTGTCCCGATGATAATGCGGCTGACGCCAATGTCCATGTACATTTTCGCGATTTCTTCGTCGCGGATACCGCCGCCGAGTTCAACCGGGATGTTAAGGGCTTTGACGATATCCTTGACGACCTCCAGATTCTGGGGCTTGCCGTCAAAAGCACCGTCAAGGTCTACCAGGTGCAGGTATTCTGCGCCTTCGGCCTCCCAGCGCCTGGCGACCTCCACAGGATTGTCGAAATAAATGGTTTCGTCGTCCTTAACGCCCTGTTTCAGGCGGACGCATTTTCCGTTTTTAATATCAATGGCGGGGAAGATGATCATTTGAGATTCTCCTTAAAATTCATGAGTAGTTGCGTTCCGACCTTTGAGCTCTTTTCAGGGTGAAACTGCATGCCGATGACGTTCTCTTTTCGTACAATGCCAGGCACCTTAACAGAATAGCTGGCATAGGCGACCACGTCGTCAAAGTTTTTGGGCTGTGCGTAGTAAGAATGGACAAAGTAGACGTAATCCTCGCCGCCGATGCCCCGGACCAGCGGATCGTCGCGGTGGATAATGAGATTGTTCCAGCCCATGTGCGGGATTTTGAGCTCCGGCGCGTCAAATTTGACGATCTCTCCAGGAATGTAGCCAAGGCCTGTCCATTCACCGTCCTCGTAGCTTTTGTCAAACAGAATCTGCATGCCCAGGCAGATCCCCATGAGGGTCTTGCCGGACCGCACATTTTTGTCCAGACAGTCGATGAGGTCAAACTGCCTGAGGTGATCCATGGCATCGCTGAAAGCACCAACCCCTGGAAGGATAATGGCCTCGGCGTTGTCCAGGACCTTTGGGTCACGGGTGATTACGCCCTCCAGCTCCACATCCTTTAATGCGGTGTAGACATTTTTTAAATTGCCCACGTCATAATCAATGATTGCGATCATTCCAAAACTCCTTTTGTGCTCGGCACACCCTTAACATTGGGGTCGATGGTTACTGCCTGTTTCAGGGTTCGGCCAAAGCATTTGAAAATCCCTTCCACAATATGGTGGTTGTTGCGGCCATAAAGAGAGGCCACGTGGATGGTCATTTTGCTGTTGTTTGTAAAGGCGATGAAAAATTCTTCCAGCATCTCGGTTTCAAATTCACCGATGTACTCTCTGGTGAGCGGCACGTCGTAAACCAGATAAGGCCGGCCGCTGATGTCAATACAGATACGGCACAGAGCCTCATCCATTGGGGTGAACTGGAAGGCGTAGCGGGTGATGCCGGCTTTGTCTCCAAGGGCCTCGGCAAAGGCTTTGCCAAGCAGAATGCCGATATCCTCCAGCACATGGTGGTTATCTACTGCGTCGCCGGCTGCCTTCAGGGTTAAGTCGAAGCGGCCGTGCTTGGTAAACAGGGTCAGCATATGGTCAAAGAAGCCAACGCCTGTGGAGACGTCACACTGCCCGGTACCATCGAGGTTTAAGGTCAGCTCAATGTCGGTTTCAAAGGTTTTTCTTGTTAATGTGATTATTCTTTCCATCTTATAATACCTGCTTCAATATTTCAAGTACTTTCCGGTTTTCCTCCGGGGTGCCGATCGACAGCCGGATGCTGGCCGGCATATCTGGGCGGCCCTTAAAGAATTTGATGAGGATACCGTTTTTTTTCATGGCTTCATAAATCGCCTCGCCTTTTCCGGTTTCAAAGTAAATGAAGTTGGAGGCGGTGGGGCAAAGCGAATCCAGCGGCATATCCCGCAGTGCCTTATACATTTTATGGCGTTCTGCGTTCAGGGTTTTCAGCCGGTCGAGAAGCTTTTCTCTGTTTTTGAGGGCGATAACGGCCGCCTTCTGGGTGAGCACGTTGAGATTATAAGGCGATTTCACCTTATACATCACATCGATAAGCGCTTTGCTTCCAAGGCAGTAGCCGCAGCGGATGCCCGCCAGGCCAAAGGCCTTGGAAAGTGTCCTTAAGACCAGAAGATTCGGATAATTTTCGACCAGGTCTGCATGGGTGCTGCCCTTAAATTCCATATAGGCTTCATCCAGAATGACTAAGGCGTTGGTCTCCTCAAGAATCTGGACAATGTCGTAGCGCGGGAACAGGTAGCCGGTGGGATTGTTGGGGTTACAGAGGTAGACCAGCTTGGCGTCATTTTCCTTGGCGGCGGAGATTATGCCCTCCACATCAGGGATGTGGCCATCTTTATCCGGCACGCCCACAAACGTTCCGTCAGCGATGGCTGTCCAGATCTGGTACATGGCAAAGGATGGGGTATGGGTGATGACGGTATCTCCGGGATTCACGAAAGACTGGTTGATCATGGCGATGAGCTCGTCTGAGCCCGAGCCGCAGATGATCTGGTCAGCCGGCGCGCCGGTATAGTCTGAAAGCTCAGCCAGAAGTTCTGGAAAGCAGGCCTCCGGATAGCGGTTCAGCGGTGTTTTCATAATCTCGTCACAGAGCTCTTTTTTCAGCGCTTCAGGAAAATCCCAGGGGTTTTCATTGGCGTTGAGAATAATGTCATACTGCGGGGCTTCGACCTTGTAGGCTTCAAGATCCTTAACACATTTACGGGCAAAGTTTTTCATGGCGGACTCCTTTACTTGTTTTCATAGCGGCGCTCAACGGATTTTGCATGGGCGTCAAGCCCTTCGGAGCGGGCAAAGGCAGCGATTTTTGTATAAACCTTTTCCAAGGCTTCCTCGGAATAGGAGAGTATACTGGATTTTTTCATGAAATCATAGACGCCAAGGGGTGATGAGAATTTAGCGGTACCGGAGGTGGGCAGTGTGTGGTTTGGCCCTGCAAAGTAATCTCCAAGCGGCTCAGGGGTATAACTTCCCAGAAAGATGGCGCCTGCGTTGCGGACACGTTCCAGATACTGCATGGGCTCAGGCAGAAGTATTTCCATATGCTCCGGCGCGATGGCGTTGGAGAGCTCAAAGGCCTGGTCCAGATTTTCTGCCACAAAAACAAAGCCGTAGTTGTCCACCGATTTGCGGGCGATTTCCTTACGCCCCAGGTCAGCCTCAATCTGGTGGTAAACCTCGCTGACAACTTTTTCGCCAAAAGCGGCGTCGGTGGTGACCAGAATCGGCATGGCCATTTCATCATGCTCGGCCTGCGAGAGCAGGTCAGCGGCAGCGTAAACGGGATTGGCCGTTCCATCAGCCAGGATCAATACCTCGCTGGGGCCTGCGATCATATCGATGGCGACTTTGCCAAAAACTTCTTTCTTGGCGGTAGCCACATAAATATTTCCAGGGCCTACAATTTTATTCACAGGCGTTATGCTTTCAGTTCCATAGGCCAGCGCGGCGATGGCCTGCGCGCCGCCCACCTTGTAGATTTCATGAACACCGGCAATTCTGGCAGCAGCCAGAATGTTCGGATTGATCTTTCCATCCCTGCCGGGCGGGGTTACCATGACCAGGGAATCGACACCGGCGACAATGGCCGGGATGCTGTCCATCAGCACGGTGGAGGGATAGGCGGCTTTACCGCCGGGCACATAAAGACCGACCCTCTCCAGCGGTGTGATGTGCTGCCCGAGGGTAATGCCCGGACCGGGATTGTACATCCAGGTTTCTTCCTTTTGTTTTTCATGAAAAGCGCGGATATTTCCTGCCGCTTCTTCAATAATAGCGGCCATTTCCGGTCCCACCAGCTCAAAGGCTTCCTGGATTTCAGTGTCGGTAACGCGCAGGGCTTCCAGGCGGCAGCCGTCAAATTTTTCAGTGTAGTCTATGAGCGCCGCGTCGCCCCGGGCTTTGACAGTATCAATGATTTCCAGAACCCGGCTGCGGATTTCCTGGTTTTCGCCCTCGTCACGCTTGAGCAGTGTGTCGAGATTATCAATGCTTTCATTATAGGTGTAAGTTTTCATGGGGATTCTCCTTAATTGATCGAAAGGTTGGCTTCAAACCTTTCAATAATCGGGTCAATCATGGCGCCCTTGGTTTTCAGGCTGACTTTGTTGACAATGAGCCGTGAGCTGATGTCGCAGATTTCCTCCAGCACCACCAGGCCGTTTTCACGCAGGGTGCTGCCGCTTTCCACAATATCGACAATGCAGTCTGACAGGCCTAAAAGCGGGGCCAGCTCCACAGAACCGTTGATTTTGATCAGATCGACAGGCTCGTCCTTGCCGTTAAAATAATTTTTGGCAATGGCCGGGTACTTTGTTCCCACCACCAGCTTTTTGCCAAACTGGGGCTTGGAGTCCTTAAAGCCGGCAACGCACATTTTGCACTGGCCGATGTCCAGATTCAAGAGCTCGTAGACGTTGGCCGGATGCTCCATTAAAACGTCCCGGCCCACAATGCCGATATCCGCCGCGCCTTTTTCCACATAGGTGGGGACGTCAGGGGATTTTACCAGGAAAAACTCGATGGCGCCGGTGGTGTCCTGAAAAATGAGCTTTCGGCTTTTTTCGTCATAGTCCTCAAAAATATATCCGATTTTTTGTAAAAGGTCGATGGCCTTTCTGGCCACTCGGCCCTTGGCTAAAGCTAAACGTATCTGCATCTTAGTTCACCTCTGCTTCAATAATACTGTCAATGGCGTCAAAACTCTGTCCTGTAAAGCGGTAGGCCCTATGGCCGCGGACCAGATAATAGCGTGCATCCTGGTAGAGCACATTCTGGGCGAGGGCAGCGACGCATTCCTCAGGGGTCGTCTTGACCATAAACAGCTCGGTTGGCTGCCCCTTCTGGCGTAGGGTATCTGCGTTTTTGTACCCTTCACATTTGTCCGCCGGATCATAGAGGATGACGGTTTTGCGTTTTTCGGTTTGGGGCAGCAGATGGTACTGCTCCATATATTCCATCATTTTAAGCAAATCAACGCCAAAGCCGCAGGCGGGACGGGAAATGCCGAATTTTTCGGACAAATGGTTGTAACGGCCGCCGTTGATCACTGGCTCACCCCAGTTGTTGATATAACCCTTAAAGATAAGATCCGAATAGTAGTTCATCTGATTAGTAAAACCTAAATCAAAGGAAATGTACCTGGCGTAGCCTGTCACCTCGAGATGATGATAAATGGCCTTTAGTTTATCCACCACACATTTCATAGCGTCATTTATGCAGAGCGCCTCCATTTTTTCAAAAACCTGCTGTGGTTCTCCATAAAGTTTGGGTAATTTTAAAATAATCGCTGCGATTTTATCATCAAGATTTTTTCGGTTTAGAAATTCACCGAGATCGCCAATGTTTTTATTTTCGATGTATTTAAACAACTGGGCTTTTTCCTTAGCGCTGAGAGCCAGCTCATCCATCAGGTGGTTGATAAAGCCAACATGCCCGAGGTCAATATGGACGTCTTCAATACCGTTTGACAGAAGGGATTCAATGGCCAGCGCGATGATTTCGCCGTCGCACTCAGGGCTGTTGTTTCCAAAATATTCAACGCCCATCTGAGTCATTTCTTTTTTGACGCTTTCCGGTGAGGCGAAGCCGCGGTAAATATTGGTCAAATATGAGAACTTGATAATCTCGTCGGGGTCGTGATGATTGATGGCCGCCATACGGGTAACAGCCAGAGTGGCGTCGGGTTTAAGGGCGAGCACCTTTCCCTGGTGGTTGACCAGCTTGAATAAATCGTCGCTGGCAATGGAATCCTCGGCAGCGTACAGGTCATAGGCCTCAAAAGTCGGTGTTGATATAGGATGATAGCCGTACAGCTCAAAAAGCCGTCCCAGGTTATTCTCTATTTTCTGCAGCGCGGGATAGCCCTGATACTGGATGTTCTCAAAGCCATCGATCGTGTAATTTTCTAGCATTGCTTTCCTCCGGTGATTTATTGCGGTAGTGCAATAAAGTAATGTGCTGATATAATAACATTTATTTTATAAAAGGTCAATATTCTTAGGAAAATTTAATCTTTTTTGAGTATGGTATACTCAGGTTATTATTATTTTATCATAAAATCCCTAAGGCAACTCAGTTTTATATTGAAAAATAGTGAATGATGGTGCAAAATAGATAAAGAGAGTTTGGATTGGTGCATGAGTACAGAAAATCGAGGAAGATTTTATGGATACATTTTTAATATTCAACCTGATCGGCAATATCAGCCTCTGGCTGTTGATCATAGCTGTAATTGTAACGGGCTTTTTCTACTATAACTATCGTTTGAAGAAAGAAAACCTTGAGCAGAAGGAACGCTACCGTCTGGATGTGGATCTGATCCGGACCATGCTCAACATGGTGTCGGATTGCGTGATTCTTCTGGACGAAAAGGGCACGATCCTGCGCGTCAATAAAAAGCTTGAGGAATACTACGGACGCTCGGCTGATAAGATTGTCGGCAAAAATTATCAGCGGTTTCATACAGACTTCAATTATGAAGACCATAAAACGAATATGCGGCTTAACTTTGATTTGGGCAGCACCTATACGCTTTCTGTAAAATATTATATGGCGGACCGGTCTGTCACTCCCTTTTCAGTAGAAATTCACCGTTTTGTTTTCAGCGAAAGGGTATACTATGGCATTGTGGCCAGAGATGAAAAGAACCTTCAGGAACGCGAAACCTATATTGAAGAGCAGGCGAGCAAGCTTTTGGAAATCGAGCATATCGCCCGCATGGGCTATTGGGAGTTAAACCACCAGAATAAGGAGATCGTCTGGTCCAGAGAGCTTTACCATATTCTGGGCTATGAAATTAACACGGTTAAGCCAAATCTGGATATTATGTTTAAAATGGTTTATCCGGCTGACCAGGAACGCGTCACCAAGGCTTTTCTGGATGCGTTCCAGAATCAGGAAACAGTGGATATCCATCACCGCATTATAAATACGAAAAATGAAATCATAGACGTGATCATCCGTATCCGGCACACCTTTTCCAGCAAAAATGAGCATCTCTCCACCATTGGCATTGTCCAGAATATTTCGGAAGAAAAGGAACTCAGAGATAATCTGGATTTTCAGAGTCAGTTTTCTAAGGCCATAATGGATAACTCGGACATGCTGGTATTGACAACGGATGAAGACAATAAAATTCTTGAAGTCAATCCCTTTATTGAGGAGCTGACCGGCCAATCGAGAGAAGCTCTTATCGGCCGGCCGGCGGAAGAAATCTTCGGCCGCCTTGGTCAGCGCCGCACCAGCATCGACAAAAATTACCGGAAGCCCCTTGATCTCCGTGATAAGGAAGGCAGAACGCGATGGATTTACTGGAACACGAGGGAGCTGCCCTATTTTGATAACCGGCGGGTCTGTGTCAGTGTGGGGCTGGATGTATCTGAAGGTGTGGAATACCGCAATAAGTTTGAATACCTGGCCTACCATGAACCCATTACCGGTCTGGCAAGCCGTCTGAAGCTGCGTCAGGTACTCAGCCGCTATTTTGCCAAAAATGCCGGAAAGCCTGGAAAGCATATGGCTCTGCTTAACATATCACTGACGAATTATTATGAAATCAATGATCTGTACGGCTATGAGGTTGGAGATCAGGTAGTTAAACAGGTGTGCGACCAGCTGAGTGACCGCGTAGGGCATTATGGTCTGCTGGCCCGTCATAATGATGATTTGCTGGTGCTTTTTCTGCCAAACCGAAACGCCAGAGAAAAGATTGAACCGATTTGTATTGAGATTATCGAATGTCTCAACGAGCCCTGCGTTGTAGAGGGAATGACCTTTATAATAGGCGGCCAGATCGGCGTGGCAAAATATCCGGAAAATGCGCAGAATAAAGAAGATCTGCAGCGCTTTGCCGACGCCGCCATGAACCGCGCCCGGCAGGATACCTCCATCGACTACTACTTTTTTGATGACAAGCTTAAAAAGAAAATGCTTGACGACAAGTCGATGTATCGTGAGACCTATAAAAAATGAGGTAAAGAAGGCCGGATAAACATAAGGAGAACAGGATGGCTTATAAATGTGTGGTTTTTGATTTTGACGGTACTTTGGCCGATACAGAGGAAAAAACCTTTAATATATACAACGATATGGCTGAAAAGTACAAATATCGAAAAATCACAAAAGAAGAGCTGCAGCATATAAAAAATCTGCATATTAAGGAAATTATGGAAATTGTGGATATCCCTTTCTATAAACTGCCCAGAGTGCTCAGCGAGGGACAGAAGCGGATGCGGGCCACCATGGAGGATATCCGGGCCTTTTATCCCGAAATAAAAACCTTTATGGATGATCTCTCCCAGATGACCGAGTACCGGGGTATACTGACCTCCAATATCGAAAAAACCGTTCAGTCCTTTTTAAGGCATTACCGGCTGGAGAATGATATTGACTTTATTATGTGCTCAGCGCTTTTATCAAAGGAAAAGAAAATAAAAAAAGTTCTTAAGAAATATGATCTTAAGAAGGAGGAACTGCTTTACGTAGGCGACGAAACCAGAGATATCGAGTCCTGTCACCGGGCCGGAGTGGATGTGGTGGCAGTAAAATGGGGCTACAACACGCCCAAAGCCCTGGAGCGCTGCAATCCCACCTATATGGTGGATCATACCACTGATATTCTGACCATCGTAAAGAATAAAATGTAATGGAAAAAGCAATTGAAGCCCTGTTTCAAGTTTTCAGGGAACACCATAAACAGCTTTATATTGTAGGGGGAGCCGTCCGGGATATGCTCCTCGGGCAAACTCCGAGTGACTATGATTTTACGACCGATGCCCTGCCGGACGAGGTGGAGAGCTGGTTTGAGCATACGGTTATCGTCGGTAAGCACTTTGGGACCATCGGCGTCATTATCGACGAGAAAATTTATGAGATTACCACTTTTCGCCAAGAGGCCAGCTATGCGGATGGCCGTCATCCCGACGAGGTGCTGTTTACCGATGATGTAAAGGAAGATGTCAGCCGCCGTGACTTCACCATTAATGGATTGCTAATGGATGAGCACGGCTGTATTTTTGATTATGTTGGCGGCCTCGGGGATATCAAAAAAGGTATGGTGCGCTGTATCGGCAATCCCCGACAGCGATTTGAAGAAGACCGCCTGAGGAAGTGGCGCTGTATCCGTCTAGCAGCTGAGAAGCGTATGGAGCTGGATGAGCAGACCCGCAGTGCGATTCGCGATGATCCGGATACTACCGGTGTGAGCATTGAGAGAATACGTGAGGAGCTCAGCCGGATCATGCTGTGTGAGAAGGTGGCCTGGGGAGGATATCTGCTCATAAAAACCGAACTTTTGGGCGACTTGCTGAACCGTATGGTTCCGGATTACTGGAATCGGTGTGAGGACTACCTTATCGACGGATTTGAAATTATGGGCTACCTGCCCAAAAAGCTGCCCCTCAGACTGGCGGCGCTTCTCCTGAATATGTTGCCGGAGGAGCGGAAAGTTTTTCTCAGAGAAATGCGTTATTCCAATAAAGAAAAGCAGCTGGCCTACCGCTATTGCCATCATGTGCTGGCCGATAGCCAGGATATTGCCGCCTTTAAGGAGGCACTGGCCGATATCGGTATGGAAAACGCCGGAGATTTTCTGGATTTTCAGGATGGACTGGCTTATTGGGATGGCGACGCTTCAATTAAAAAGACAGCGGAACAGAATCAGCGTGTATACCGGCGTATCGTCGCAAACCACGAGCCCATGTCTTTAAGGGAGCTGGCCGTTAACGGAAAAGATCTGACCGAGATCGGCTATCAGGGCGGGGCCATTAAAGCGGGTCTTGAGCAGCTCTTAAAAAGAGTTTATAAATACCCCGAAGAAAATAAGAAAGACAGGCTTCTGGCCTGGCTGGAAAGAGAAACACATGGAGAAACTGACCTCCCCAAGGGTAATTGAGGGGATCTTAAATAAATATGACCTGCATTTCAACAAACGCTATGGACAAAACTTTCTGATTGATGAGAATATTGTTCGGAAAATTGTCGAAGCCGGCAATGTACACAAAACCGATACCGTATTGGAAGTAGGGCCGGGGATCGGCACCATGACTCAGGTATTGGCCGAAGCGGCCGATAAGGTCTATTCTGTCGAAATAGATAAAAAATTAATACCGGTTCTGGCTGAAACCCTGGAAGACTGCGACAATGTGGAGATTATCCAGGGCGATATTTTAAAAACGGATATCGCTGGACTGCTTCAGACCAATTTGCAGGAAAAACCTTTAAAAATCGTCGCAAACCTGCCATATTACGTGACCACCCCCATTATTATGGGATTTCTGGAATCCGATCTGCCCATTGAGCAGATGACCTTTATGATCCAGAAGGAAGTGGGGGAGCGGCTTTGTGCAGAGCCAGGAACAAAGGCCTACGGTTCGTTGACCATTGCGGCACAGTTTTACGCCGAAACAGAGGTCAGCTTTTATGTGCCGGCAGCAGTGTTTATGCCAAGACCAAAGGTAGATTCCATTGTCGTGACACTTAAAAAGAGGACAGCGCCGGTGATTCAAGTGACGGATAAAAAGCTTTTTTTCCAGATCGTAAAGGCTTCGTTTTTAAACAGAAGAAAGACA
This sequence comes from Eubacterium sp. 1001713B170207_170306_E7, assembly GCF_015547515.1. NCBI lineage: Bacteria > Bacillati > Bacillota > Clostridia > Eubacteriales > Eubacteriaceae > Eubacterium > Eubacterium sp. 1001713B170207_170306_E7. Next base: position 34,769 of record NZ_JADMVE010000009.1, on the reverse strand, counting down.
TTGATCAACGGCCTGCAAATGAATACCGACTACCCAAAGAAACAATTGCTGGCAGCATTGGAAAAATGCGGCATAGCCCCGGGTGTGCGTGGAGAAACCCTGACAGGAGAAGATTTTGCCCGTCTGGCAAATACTCTATCAGGCGAGTAGATAAATACCCTCTGTGAATAAAAGCAATCATTTTGGATATATACATTAATGATTGAAAGGGGGGCATTTTAATGGAAACAAAACCCGTAAAGAAAACACGTCCGTTTTATGCAACACTGGCTTTGGTGGCCATTATCATGTTTAGTCTTTTTGGTTTCCTGTTCTTCAGAGAGATGGGAAGGCTCAGCAGCCTGACCAGTGTCAGTACGCTGCCTGAACAGACACTGACAATATCCAAATTTGACAAGCAGGAACTAAGAGAAAAACAACTTGAAAACCAGTATACACAAACACTGGTCATCACCACAGATGCAGTAGCGTCCTATATTATGGATAATAAGGCCATAAACTGATTTTATAAAAGTCCCGGAGTCTCCGGGGCTTTTTTGATGCAGCGGACCTTTACAAAAATTTGAAAATGGCGTATACTCATATTAACAAGCATAAGACTTAATCCAATAATGGGGGAATCGAATGAAAAGTATTAAAAGAGTGTGTGCCTGTAAAGGAGGTACCCTGACCCGTTTTATACAGCCTGTGATCCTGACCGTTTTGTCAGAACAAGACGATCATGGCTACAGCATTTTATCAAAACTTTCCGGAACTTATCTGTGGAAGGATAAGAAGCCAGATGCTTCGGGTCTTTACAGAACCCTTAAAAATATGGAACAGCAGGGGCTCATCGTTTCACATATCGACATTGCCGATAATGAAAATATGGGAAAACGCGTTTTTTCCATTACGCCTGCAGGCGTAGAGTGTATGATGCACTGGAAGGAAACACTGGAGGATTACCAAAAAGGAATCGATGAAATCATTGCCGGGATCTCGGAAGCGGCTGAAAAGAGAAAACCGAACTAAAATAAAAAGACAAAGCTAAGCGTGCTTCGTCTTTTTTTAGATGAAGCTAAATCATCACGTTATCCCCAAACATGGTGTTCATCATATAGGTATCGACAAATTTTGGATCGGTGGCCAGCTCGATATGGGTGGTAATGGTGGGAATAGCATTGCAGATATCCGCTTCTTCCTCCGAGAGTAAGTATAGCTGTGCGCCGGTACCTGCGCCGTTGCCGATAGAGCGCACCGGAACACCCTCGATTTTAGGCAGTAATCCGATAAACTGAGCATTGTGGACATCAATATAATTTCCGAAGGCGCCGGCAATGACGATCTCTTCAAGGTCACTGCCCTTAATGCCGTAATTTTCCGAGAGCAGGCAGCAGCCAGTGTAGATAGCGGCCTTTGCGAGCTGGACCGCACGGACGTCTTTTTGTGTAATAATAATGTCTTTGCCCTCTGGATTCTCACTGGCAGTGACAATTTTAAAATGCCGCTGGTTATTTTCATCCACGCCAAAACGGTTTTTCATGGGATGGGCGTCTAAAGCATCACCTTTGATGAAATTACCCCGTTTGGCAATGAGCCCTTCGCGGAACAGCATGGCGATGGCATCGACAATACCGGAGCCGCAGAAGCCCTGAGGGGCAGTTTTACCGATGACAGAATAAGTGATTCTGCCGTTTTCACAGCCGACCTTTTCGATAGCGCCGGTGGTGCCGCGCATTCCCATGGTCAGACCTGCTCCTTCCAGAGCCGGGCCGCAGGCGGTGGAGGCGACATAATATTTGTCACAGTTTCCGACAGCAATCTCGCCATTTGTACCGAGGTCAATCATAAGCCGCATTTTTTTATCGCGTGGCAGGCCTAAAAGAACCGCTGTGGTATCTGCTCCCACAAAACCGCCGAGTAAAGGCATAAAGGTAACCGTGCCCTTGGGGTTGACCGGAAGCGGTGTGTCCATACCCTTGAGAGACACAGCGTCTTTACAAAAACCAAGGAAAGGTGCCAGACCGAGATGCTTTGGATTGAGTTCCAGGAATAGATGGGCCATGGTACTGTTTCCACAGTAAACGGTCTGGTAAACATCGTTTGTATCGACGGATGCTTTTTTGCATACCTGAGTGACGATTTCAGCCAGAGTGTCCATGATGGCTTCATGAATTTTGTGCAGGCTTTCCGGCCCTTCGCCGGCATAGTCAATACGGCTGATAACATCGCCACCAAACGCGATCTGCTTGTTGAGCATGGAGTGCTGGTTCAGCAGGCAGCCGCTGGTGATATCATAGAGATAGCCGACGACAGAGGTGGTGCCAATGTCAAAGGCAATGCCATAAATTGGCTTTTCTGCTTCATTGGAAGGAATGAAATCAATTATTTTGTTACCCGAGACGATTACGTGAAGTTTTTCATAACCCTTTAAAAAATAGACTTCTGAAAAATGTTTTAAAACAGAATAGTCTGGTGTATCAAGAGTCTGAGGTATGAGCTTACGCAGAACGTCCAGATCATAAGTACACATGGGTGTAACAAGTTCAGAATAGTTTAGTGAATAGCATTTTACAATGGGATTAAAGGGCAGATCGCTGTTGGATGAGGTCTCAAGGATCTGACTGGCCGCCTGTTCGCGGGATGCATAGATTTCCATTCCGTCAGAGACAGAGTACTGACAGGCCAGCACCTCTTTCATTTCACCCTTTTCCTTCACATTAACCAGGCATTTTTTACAGCGTCCCTTTCCGCCGCAGACAAGGTTTAAGGGCAGTCCGATGGAAGCACAAACATCAGAAACCAAACTGTCCTGGTTCACTTCTATTTCTTCCTCAAGTAATGGGAACAATACGCGCATGATAAATCTCCTTTGTTTTATATTGAAAATTATGTATATACAGGTAAACATCGTCTTTAATCGTTTTAATTATACGCTTTCATAGCTGATTTTACAATACAGATTCCTTAAATTTGCAATAAGAAAAATCAGGGGTTCAGGAAGAAAGGGTAAAATTTTAAACAATTTGTGAAAAAATATTGACAACGGTTTCTGAACGTGGTACTCTATGTATATGATATATCTGTATATACAGGTAAGACTTGTATGTACATTTATTTGAGTAGCGGCGAAGTAAACGCTGTCAGAGGAGGATTATGATGATTATTATTGGAGAAAAACTGAACGGTGCGATTCCAGTGGTTAAAAAAGCCATTGAAGAAAAAGACGAAGCATTCATTAGAGACAGAGCGATTGCTCAGGCAGAAGCTGGTGCTACCTACATCGACGTATGTGCTGGTACAGCTCCAGAAATTGAACTGGAATCTTTAAAATGGATGATGGACATTGTGCAGGAAGCCGTTGAAACACCACTGTGTATCGACAGCCCGGACCCTGAAATTTTAAAAGCTGTTTTTCCATTATGTAAAAAACCAGGTCTGGTAAACTCTGTTTCCGGCGAAGGCAACAAAATGGACGTTCTTTTACCATTATTTGACGATGCAGACCCAACATGGGAACTGGTTGCGATGACCTGTGACAATGCAGGTATTCCAAACACCGTTGAAAAGAAAGTTGAATTGACAAAAATGATGGTTGAAGAAGCTAAAAAGCATAATCTGACACCAAACAGAATTCATATTGACCCATGCGTAATGGCTTTATCAACAGAAAACCATTCTTTCTTAAACTTCAAAGCAGAAATCGAAGGAATCAGAGAGATTTATCCGGACATTCATATTACCTCAGGCTTAAGTAATATTTCTTTCGGCTTACCAGCCAGAAAATTAATGAACCAGAATTTCATGACCTTATCTATGTTTGTTGGTATGGATTCAGCAGTTATGGATCCAACGAGCCGCGATATGATGGGCGCTATCTATTCAACTGAAGCTTTATTAGGCAACGACAGACTTTGCAGAAAATACAGCAAGGCTTTCAGACAGGGTAAGATTGGTCCAGTTCAGGCTAAATAATCTTTCAACCCAACCTACTTTTTAATTGTGCTGATACTTGATGAATTTTAAGTATATAACATTTCTTAGTTAAGAGAGACAACATTGGCGGGCTGTGATTTGTCGATTTGTCTCTTTTAATTTTTTTCTGCAAGAATCGTTTTCATGAAAAATTTACGATAAGTTTGTTTGATATTTATCTATCAATCTAATGGCAATTTATTTTAAAATATTGACATAAAAGCATTGACAAGCCTTTTTTTACATGGTATCATTTAACCATAAACAGGAAGTGGCATATTATTATAATAATACCCAGACATAATCGGCGGGCAGATTGTAAACGTCAAGTCTTAATACTAGGGGAAATGGTAGAGGCGCTGACGGGAATGTGAATATGGAAATGAGATTAAGCGTATTTAAAAATATGGTTGGTCGAAGAATTCTTTTTTTAGCCAAATCTGTATATACAACTATTTACATATAAATACATGAATATACAATTAAAAATTTTATGTAAATAATTGTAAAATCATATATTTCATTGTGAATTTGTATATATATGAATATACAGGTAATACAGGAATATACAAGTGTAAACGCTAAACAGCCTTAAAAAAAACAAAATTTATCTTACTTTATGTTTGATTTTTTTCGTAAAATGCTTTAGAATATGAAGTAAGAAATGTTAAAAATTTATCAAAGTATTGGAGGATTTAAAAATGGGTTTCAAATCAGACATCGAAATTGCACAGGAAGCTAAACCACAAGACATTCGTGAGATTGCTGCCAAGTTGGGTTTAACAGAGGATGACTTAGAATTATATGGTAAATATAAAGCTAAAGTCGATTATAATTTGTTAAAACGGGAAACCGGAAAGAAAGCAAGATTAATCTTAACAACTGCAATCAATCCGACTCCTGCTGGTGAAGGGAAAACGACAACAACGATCGGTGTTGCAGATGCTCTTTCTAAATTGGGCAAAAACACACTCGTTGCTTTAAGAGAACCTTCCTTAGGACCAGTTTTTGGTGTTAAGGGCGGCGCTGCCGGCGGCGGTTACGCTCAGGTTGTTCCAATGGAAGATATTAACCTCCATTTCACAGGTGACTTCCATGCAATCGGTGCAGCAAACAACCTTTTAGCTGCAATGCTTGATAATCACATTCAACAGGGAAATGAATTAAACATTGATCCTAAGAGAATTACCTGGAGACGCTGTGTTGACATGAACGACCGTCAGTTGCGTAACATCGTCGATGGTCTAGGTAAAAAAGGTGATGGTGCAGTCCGTCAGGATGGTTTTGACATTACAGTTGCTTCTGAAATTATGGCAGCCTTCTGTCTGGCAAGCGACATCGTTGACTTGAAAGATAGAATGGGCCGTATCATTGTCGGCTATACTTACGATGATGAACCAGTAACCGCTGGCCAGTTAAAAGCCAACGGAGCTATGGCTGCTCTATTAAAGGATGCTTTGAAACCAAATCTGGTACAGACACTGGAAGGAACTCCTTCTTTTGTACACGGCGGACCATTTGCAAACATCGCTCATGGCTGCAACTCTGTAATCGCTACAAAGATGGCAATGCATTTCGCTTCAGACTATGTTGTAACTGAAGCTGGCTTCGGCGCAGACTTAGGCGCAGAAAAATTCCTGGATATTAAATGCCGTATGGCTGGTTTGAAACCAGACGCTGTTATTATCGTAGCAACGGTAAGAGCACTGAAATATAACGGTGGTGTTCCAAAGGATGAATTGAATAACGAAAATCTGGAAGCTCTGGAAGCTGGTCTTCCAAACCTGTTAAAACATGTTGAAAACATTACTCAGGTATACAAATTACCTGCAGTTGTTGCGATCAACCGCTTCCCGTTAGATACTGAAGCAGAATTACAATTAGTAGAAGATAAATGTAGAGCGCTTGGCGTTAACGTTGCACTGTCCGAAGTATGGGCAAAAGGCGGCGAAGGCGGTGTGGCGGTTGCCAACGAAGTTATCCGTCTCTGTGAAGAAGGCGAAAACAGCTTCCAGTTCTCTTATGAAGATGACATGAGCATCAAGGATAAGATCAATGCCATCGCTACTAAGATTTACGGCGCTGACGGTGTAGACTACACTCCGGAAGCGGACGCTGAAATTGCAAAATTAACCAAACTGGGCTTTGATAAAGTACCAGTATGTATGGCTAAGACACAGTACTCCTTAACGGATGACCAGACAAAACTGGGCCGCCCGACTGGCTTCAGAATCACTGTTCGTCAGGCGAGTATCTCCGCTGGGGCAGGCTTTATCGTATGCTTAACCGGTGAAATCATGAAGATGCCTGGTTTGCCAAAAGAACCAGCGGCTGAACGTATCGACGTTGATGAAAACGGCGTAATTTCTGGCTTATTCTAAGAAAACGGAAAGAAATAATTAAATAGTTGATTTGACTGCTTTTGCATCATGGCAGTCTGGGGGAGGGGTTCGACTCCTCCCCATTCGCATTTTCAGGTAAAATATTCTTGGAAAATGCGAGCCTTAATGAAGATCAAAAATTTTGAGAGGAAACACTATGGGAATCGCAGACAAAAAATGTACAGAATTTGTCGAAGTACTTTACAGTAAAAGCGCTGTTCCTGGCGGCGGCGGTGCAGCGGCACTGGTTGGCGCCATTGGCACGGCACTCGCAGGAATGGTCGGCAATCTGACCACCGGTAAGAAAAAATATGCTGAATATGAAGAAGATATCCAGAGAATTCTTGGCGAAGCACAGGCGCTGCAGGATCAGCTGATGGCGATGATTGATCAGGATGCCGAAAATTTCGCGCCTCTGGCCAAGGCCTACAGCCTTCCAACAGAAACGGAAGAACAGAAGGCACATAAGGCAGAAGTAATGGAAGAATGTACAAAGGTAGCCTGCGGCGTACCCATTGAGATTGTTCGTGTATGCTATAAGAGCATTAAGCTTCACGAAGAACTTGTTCACAAGGGGTCTGCTTTGGCTATTTCTGACGTTGGTGTTGGCGTACAATGCCTGCGCGCAGCGATGATCAGCGGCTGGCTGAATGTTTTAATCAATATTAAAACCATGCAGGACAGAGACTATGTGGCTTCCGTTGAAAATGAGCTGAAGCCAATGCTTGAAGATGGTATTGCGATTTGCGACACTGTTTATGCTGAAGTGGAAAAACAGTTGTCCTAAAACTTAAATTAAAAAAATAAATTCAGGAGAAAATTATGGCAGCAAAATTATTAAGTGGTAAAGAAGTAAGTGAGTCCATGTTAGCTAAGGTTCTGGAGGATGCAAAATCCCTGATTGCCGGAGGCGTTCAGCCGAAGCTGGCAATTATGCGTGTTGGAGCAGATCCGGGTTCCATTTCTTATGAAAAGAGCATCATCACCAGAATGGGAAAATCGAGCATTGAAGTCGAATCTGTGGAATTTCCTGAAGATGTAACACAGGCTGATTTTGTATCAAAATTAAAAACGCTTAATGATGATAAAAACATTCATGCAGTTTTAATCTTCAAACCGCTTCCGGAACAGCTGGACGAAGAAGAAATCAAATATATCTTAAGCCCGGAAAAAGATCCGGATGCCTTAAATCCGACAAACCTTGGTAAATTAATGATCGCAGATGAAAGAGGCTTCTTCCCATGTACAGCAGAAGGCGTTATGGAACTCCTGAAGCACTACGAAATTGATGTTAAGGGCAAAGATGTCGTCATCATCAATAACTCAAATGTTCTTGGAAAACCGCTGGCCATTATGCTGACCAATGAGTTCGCAACGGTTACCATGTGTCACGTGTTTACAAAAGACACACCGTCTTACACAAAGAAAGCCGATATTGTTGTTACCGCTGCCGGCATCTATGGCCTGGTTAAGCCGGATATGCTAAGCGAAAACTGTATCCTGGTTGACGTTGCAATGTCTCAGATGAAAGACGAAAACGGCGAATTTGTATTGAATGAAGAAGGCAAAAAAATCCGTACAGGTGATGCCCACGTCGACTGCCTGGATAAGGTTGCGATGATCACCTCTGCCACACCTGGCTGTGGCGGCGGAACTGGCCCAATCACCACGGCTCTGCTGGCACAGCATGTCATCAAAGCCTGCAAGCAGCAGAATAATTTATAGGAATGTAAAATAAGCCCGGGAGAAACATCTCTCCGGGCGGATTAAATATAGACGGAGGAAGTAAAAATGATTATTTCTCAAAAGAAATCTTTTGAAGATGTATTAGAATATTTAAAGGACGCAAAGAAAGTGGTCATCACCGGTTGCTCTGAATGTGCAACAGTTTGTAAAACCGGTGGAGAAGAAGAAGTTGAAGCCATGAAAGCTGCATTGGAAGCCGAAGGCAAAGAAGTTCTGGCAACCAAGGTTTTAACAACTTCCTGTAATGTGCTTTTAAACAAAAAAGAATTAAAGGAAATCAAAGGCGAACTGGGCGATGCCGACGCTGTTCTGTGTATGGCATGTGGCGATGGTGTCCAGACGGTTGCCAAGGGCGTTAAAAAGGAAACCTACCCGGCCAATGACACCATGTTTGTCGGCGAAACCGTCCGCAATGGTATCTTTGAAGAAATGTGTAAGACCTGCGGGGACTGTGTACTTGGCAGAACCGCGGCAATCTGCCCGATTACCCGCTGTGGCAAGTCTTTATTAAACGGCGCCTGTGGTGGCTCCAGAGACGGTAAATGCGAAGTTATTCCTGAAAATGACTGCGCATGGATTGAAATCTATAAAAAATTAAAAGAACAGGGTAAAGAAGAATTACTCGAAGAAATTCAGCCATTACGCGGCTATAAAAAGGTTGCATACCCAAGAACCATTAATTTAAGAGATCAGGAAAAGGATGGTGAATAAGATGAGCAGTTTATTACAACAGACATTAGAAGCCGGTAAATTTGCGATTACTGCAGAAATGGCACCACCAAAAGGGACTGATTTCAGCCATATTTTAGAGATTGCTGACCTGTTAAAGGGCCGTGTACAGGGCGTTAACGTAACAGACTTCCAGTCTGCGGCTGTTAAGGCTTCTTCACTGGCCATGTGTGTTGAACTGGAAAGAAAGGGTCTTGAACCCATCTTACAGATGACCGGCCGTGACCGTAACCGTATCGCCATCCAGGGTGAAATGTTATCCGCAGGCCATTTCGGCATTAAAAACATGCTGGCCTTAACCGGTGACCACACCACTACTGGTGATAACCCTGAAGCTAAGCCGGTATTTGAAATGGACTCTGTATCCATTCTTCAGACGGCTGAAGTGCTGATGAGCGGCCAGGATTTGGCAGGCAACGAATTACAGGGCTCTCCGGATTTTTATCTGGGCGCCTGTGTGACCCCTGTCTTTGATCCGGTTGAAGTACAGCTGATTAAAATGCGCAATAAAATCAAAGCCGGCGCTAAGTTCTTCCAGACACAGGGCGTATTCGATATCGAAGTAATGCGTGAATTTAAAGAACTGACCAAGGACATGGACTGCTATGTTCTGGCAGGGATCATTCCGCTTAAATCTGCCGGTATGGCAAAATTCATGAACCGCAGCGTACCGGGTATCTCTGTACCGGATGCTTTAATCGAACGTTTGACCGAAGCTGAAGACAAAGCGGCTGAAGGCATCAAGATTGCCGGCGAATTTGTGGCTCAGCTGAAGGAAGAAGGCGTATGCGACGGCGCGCATATTATGGCCATCGGCGCAGAAGAAAACGTACCGAAAATTCTGGATGTAGCTGGTTTATAGGAGTAGTAGACAAATGAGAATTACTGTAATAGGTGCAGGCCCTGGCGGTTATGAAGCTGCCATCATGGCTGCAAAACTGGGTGCGGAAGTCACCTGTATTGAAAAAGACGAAGTCGGCGGTACCTGTTTAAACCGCGGCTGTATTCCAACAAAGGCTTTTCTGGCCGCTTCCGATGTTCTGGAAACTGTTGAAAGCGCCAAGGATTTTGGTATTAACATTGATGGTACGGTCACGGTTGATTACAAAGCCGTTGTAGACCGTAAAAATAAAGTAAAAGACGGCCTGATCAAGGGCATTCATTTCCTGTTTGAAGAAAATAAGGTCAACCTGATCAAGGGGACGGGTAAAATCGTCGATAAAAATACCGTTGAGGTTACCAAGGAAGACGGATCCACCGAAACCGTCAAAACCGACAAAATTATTCTGGCCACCGGTTCTGTTCCGGTGAGCCCGGGAATGTTCAAATATGACGGCAAAAAAGTCATTACTTCCGACGAAGTGCTGGATCTGGAAAAAGCGCCGGAATCCATGATCATCGTCGGCGGCGGGGTTATCGGCTGCGAAATCGGCCAGTTCCTGAGCCGTATGGGGACAAAGGTAACCATTGTAGAAGCGCTGGAACAGATTCTTCCAAACGAAGATAAGGATGTTTCCAAGCAGCTCCTGCGCCAGTTTAAAAAAGACAAGATCAAGGTACACACCGGTGTCGGTGTGGCTGAGGTTGAAGTTTCTGACAATGGCGTAAAGGCTTCCTTAGCCAACGGCAAGTCCGTTGAAGCTGAGATTATGCTGGTGGCCATTGGACGCCGAAGCTTTGTGGACAATTTAGGCGCACAGGATGCCGGTGTTGAAGTGGACGAACGCGGCCGCATTGCGGTTAACGATAAGATGGAAACCTCTGCCCCTGGCGTCTATGCCATCGGCGATATCGTAGCCACTGCCCAGCTGGCCCACGTTGCCTCCAAGGAAGGCATCGTCGCTGTTGAAAACGCCATGGGCGCAGACAAGCATGTCGCCTATGCCGCGGTACCGCGCTGTGTATACACCGAACCAGAGGTTGCCGGCGTTGGTTTAACGGAAAAAGACTGTGAAAAGAAGGGCATTGAGTACAAGCTTGGAACCTTTGATTTCAGAGCTTTAGGCAAGGCGCAGGCCATCGGCAAGATCCAGGGCTTTGTAAAAGTTATTGTGGATAACAACGACGTGATTGTCGGTGCGTCCATTGTCGGACCGCACGCAACCGACCTGCTGGCTGAGCTGAGCCTGGCTGTGCATTTAGGCTTGACCGCTGAACAGGTTGGCGATGTTATTCATCCGCATCCATCACTGTCTGAAGCATTGATGGAAGCACTGCACGACGTGCACGGAAAATCCGTTCATAAATAATTGAATGAGGCTCTCTCAAAAAGAGAGCCTTTTTTAAAAGAGAGTTCTTTTTTAACTTGAACTCACGGCGTTATCGTGATATATTAAAACCAAAATATACATTATTTAAGGAGAAAAAACCATGAACGTACCACAGGAATTAAAATACGACAAAGAACAACACCTTTGGATTGCAATCGATGATAACGTAGCAACCATCGGTATTACCGATTTTGCACAGGACAAAATGGGCGATATTTTATTCGTAGAGCTGGCTGATGAAGATGACGAATTTGAACGCGGGGATGAATTCTCAGTTGTAGAATCCGGCAAGAAGGCTTCTCCGCTGGAAGCGCCGTTTGCTTTTAAGGTTCTGGAATCCAATGAAGATTTAGACGATGAACCAGAAGCCATTAACGAAGACGCTTATGCAAACTGGATCGTTAAAGTTCAGATCACAGACGACGAAGGCGTTGAAGATTTAGTGGACGCAGCTGCGTACGAAGCAGCGATTGCTGAGTAAGGTTTTTCTTTAAATGGTCATTGATTGTCATATCCATTGCGCTTTAAGCGGTTTTGGCAAGCTTAAAAAAGAATTGATGGCTGAGGATACGCCGGAGCGAGAAGGCTGGTTTCTGTCATTGGCGACGCGGTACTGTAAGTACAATGTCAAAGCGCTGCGCGACGGGGGCGACGCCTACGGCGCGGGAAGCGCTTTTAAGCCGATCGCTGAGGATGCCGGTATTATCTTCAGGACGCCGCTGGTAGCCCTGTACAAGTCGGGCCATTACGGTGATTTTCTGGGTGAGGCCATTACCGATCTAAATTCCTGCCGCGAAAAAATGGATCAGCTGCTCAAGCGCAGACCTGATTTCATTAAAATTATCCAGTCGGGAATTATGAGCTTTGATCATTTTGGGGAGGCCGGCAGTCTGGAATTTACAGACGAGGAGCTTCGCTACCTGATTAACCGGGCCCATGACGCCGGACTGCGGACCATGGTGCATGTCAATACGCCGAAAGGCATTATGATGGCCATTGAAGCCGGAGCGGATACCATTGAGCATGGATATTGCATAGATGCGGACTGCATTGCAGCCATGAGGGAAAAAGACATTGTCTGGATACCGACCCTGGCGCCCTTTGCCAACATCGCAGGCTGTGATGAAAGCCACCCGCTTTCCCGCTACCGGGAGGTTTCGCAGCGCTATTTTACCGAGCATAAGCTGCAGGTAAGAAAGGCCCATGAGGCCGGCGTGACCATCGCTCTGGGCAGCGACGCCGGCGCCTCACTTGTGATACACGGCCAGGCATCCAGAGAAGAGCTGAGCTATCTGACGGCATGCGGCCTGACAAAGGCCGAGGTGTTCGCCAATGGCTGCAGGGTTCTGGAGCTGGATGAAGCGCAATATAAAAAATGATCACAAATTCAGGAGTCCACCAGGGCTCCTTTTTAATGCATGGGATAAAAAAGAGAAATAGAATCACCAGAGACAAGAGAGGAACCCCCTTTTCAAAAAGCCGGATATCGGGTACAATTAAACGATGTGGGATGTGTGGTCAAAGCACGAAATTTCTGAAAAATAAGGAATTGATTATGTATGAACTCGTAACAATACGTCCGGACAATTTTGTGGATATCGCGGAGTATATACCAACCATTGAAACAGACGTAAAGTATTATTCTGGGGATAATTTTGTAGGCGAACGCATCGAAGGCTACAACGCCCCGATTATTCTGGTAACCAGGGAGACAGCGCAGGCCCTGAAAACGGCTCAGAGCAAGCTGATGACCAAGGGATATTGCCTGCGGATATATGACGGATACCGCCCTCAAAGGGCTGTGGAGCATTTTTTGAGGTGGAAGGACAGACCGGAAACCGGTGAGACCAAGGCCCGCCATTACCCGGATTTAACCAGAGCAGAGGTCTTTGACGAAGGCTTTATCGCCGCCCGATCGACCCATACACGGGGCAGCACCGTGGATTTGACCGTGGTGGATATGCGGGATGGGCAGGCGCTGGACATGGGCGGCTTTTTCGACTATTTTGAGGAAAGCTCCTACAGCAGCTATACAGACCTTTCGGCTGTTCAGAGCCGTAACCGGATGATGCTGAAATATCTGATGCTGTCCTGCGGTTTTGAGCCGTTTTTTCAGGAGTGGTGGCACTTTACTCTGAGTAACGAGCCCTATCCCAATACGTATTTTGACTTTGAAATTCAATAGTAAGAGGTAAAAAATTAAATTATGGACAATGAAAGAAGTACAGAGCTTGGAACCATGCCGGTCGGCCGGCTGATGTTTAAGCTGGCCCTGCCGGCCATTGTGGCCCAGGTGATCAATGCCCTTTACAACATTGTGGACCGTATGTACATCGGCCATATAGAAGGGGTTGGTCCCATGGCCCTGACTGGGGTGGGCATTACCTTTCCCATTATTATGCTGATCACCGCCTTTGCGGCGATGGTGGGTATGGGGGGCGCGCCGCTGGCCGCCATCCATCTTGGAGAAAAGAACCGGGACAGCGCAGAAGGGATTCTGGGAAACGCGGCGACACTGCTGCTGATTCTGTCTGTGGCGCTCACCGCCTTTTTTCTGATCTTTCAGCGGCCGCTGCTCATGGCCTTTGGCGCCAGTGAGAACACCATCGGGCACGCGCTGCAGTACATGACGATTTACCTGTGCGGGACAATTTTTGTAATGGTCACCCTGGGGTTAAATTCCTTTATCAATACACAGGGCTTTGCGAAAACCGGTATGCTGACCGTGCTGATCGGCGCGGTGCTGAACATTATTCTGGATCCGGTTTTTATTTTTGTGTTTGGAATGGGCGTGCGGGGCGCGGCGCTGGCCACCATTCTTTCCCAGGCCGTGTCGGCCATCTGGGTTTTCCACTTTTTAACCGGGAAGAAAACAATCATTAAAATAAAGCCGTCAAGGATGCGCCTGAAAAAAGAATATGTCGTAGGCATTATCTCATTGGGAATTTCCCCCTTTATCATGCAGTCCACCGAGAGCCTGCTCAACATTACCTTGAACGCATCGCTTCAGTTTTATGGCGGAGACCTGGCAGTGGGCGCCATGACCATCATCGGCAGTATCTCCCAGCTGGGGCTCATGCCGCTCATGGGCCTGACCCAGGGCGGGCAGCCCATTATTTCCTACAATTACGGGGCCAAAAACTATGACCGGGTGCGCAAGGCCTATCACCTGATGATCGCAGCCAGCTTTACCCTGTCCATGCTGATCTGGGCGATCGTGGAATTTTTTCCGGAGTTGGTCATCGCTATATTTACAACAGATCCGCAGCTTTCCAGCCTGACCGCCTGGGCGATCCGGATCTTTATGATGTGCATTGGCATTATGGGGCTGCAGACCGGGTGCCAGCAGACCTTTCTCTCATTGGGACAGGCCAAGGTCTCGGTCTTTCTGGCCATGCTGCGCAAGCTGATCCTGCTGATTCCGCTGATTCTGATCATCCCCCGGGTGACCGGCCTGGGAATGACCGGGGTCTTTCTGGCACAGCCCATCGCGGATTTTATCGCAGTGGTGACCACCGTGGCCGTGTTTGCCGTGAAGATCCGGAAGATTATCCCGAGGCCGGCCAAAACAGCTTAAATCCATTAAGCCTAGCATAAAGATTTCGTTAAGATGGCCGTGGATGAACGCAATCTGTGGTATAATATCCTACAACTTCTATATTTAAAGGAAAAGGAAAATGAAAAAAGGAAAAAAAGCCTTCTGGACAGTCGTGGTGGCCGTGGTGGCCATTCTCGCGATACTTTTGTCCCTCAACCATTTTTACGTAGACTATCTCTGGTTTAGTGAAATGGGTTATCTCAACGTCTTTTTTAAGGAGCTGATCACCAAGGCGCAGATCGGCGTGCCCGTGTTTGTGGTGCTGCTGGTGCTGCTCTTCTTCTACCTGAGGTTCTTAAAAAAGATTTCGGAACGTTATCTGGGTATTACCCACGCCGTGCGAACAAAGCGGGAGAAAACCATCGGTGCGGTGGTCTCCGTGGTCGCGGCGGCTGTGATCACCGGCTTTATTGCCAACAGCCTGTGGTCTGAGATACTCCAGTTTACCAACGCCACAGATTTTGGGTCAACAGACCCGCTGTTTGGAAAGGACCTGTCCTTTTACTTCTTTGCGCTGCCGTTATTAAAGGGCGCTTACGGAGTGGTGATGACCTGCTTCTTCGGCATGGTTATTCTGACGCTTTTATACACGGTTTTTGTCATGTACCGGGAAAAGGATTTCCGGATTCAGACAGCCCAGAACATGGACGATTTTAAAAGCGGGGCCAAGGATATTTTTACCACCTTCCTGACCCTGGCGTCCAAGCAGATCGGGGTATTTTTGGGAATCTTCTTCCTGCTTCTGGCTTTCAGCAGCTTTATCAGCCGCTATGAAATGCTCTATGGCGGGACCGGGATGGTCTACGGCGCAGGCGCCTCGGATATTACCATTGGCATGAAGGTGCTCTATGTGAAGATCGCCCTGTGCCTGGTACTGGCAGTGACCTCTGTGATAGCAGGCTTCCGCAAGAATTACAAGTTGATGGTGGCCGGCCCGGTACTGCTGATCGTAGTGGCTCTGCTGGGCGGCGTGGGACAGGCGGCTTACGAGTACCTGTCCGTGGTGCCGAACCAGTATACCAAGGAAGCGCCCTACATTGAAAAGAATATCGCCAGCACGCAGAAAGCCTATGGGCTGGATAAGGTGACCATCAAGGATTTTTCACCGACCCAGGACATTACAGCCCAGGATATTCAGGAAAATGAGGCGACCATCAGCAATATCCCCATCAATGACCAGAAGCCGACCAAGGATATGTACAACTCCCTCCAGGGGATCCGAAACTATTACAAGTTCTATGACGTGGATGTGGACCGTTACTTTGTGGACGGAAAATACACCCAGGTGTTTCTGGGAACCCGCGAAATGGAAAACTCAGCCCTGCCGGAGGACGCAAAAACCTGGGTCAACCAGCATCTGAAATATACCCACGGCTTCGGCGTTGCCATGTCGCCGGTGAATAAAACCAATTCAGTGGGGCAGCCGGAGCTCATTGTCAAGGATATTCCGCCAGTAACCGATACCCAGAGTCTTGAGATTGAACAGCCGAGGGTTTACTTTGGCGAGGGCGACTACAAATATGTGGTGACCAACGCGGCCAATCCGGAATTTGACTATCCGGAAGGGGACGATAACAAGGAAACCTACTACGAAGGCACCGGCGGCATTAAGCTGTC
Organism: Eubacterium sp. 1001713B170207_170306_E7; assembly: GCF_015547515.1. Classification (NCBI taxonomy): domain Bacteria; kingdom Bacillati; phylum Bacillota; class Clostridia; order Eubacteriales; family Eubacteriaceae; genus Eubacterium; species Eubacterium sp. 1001713B170207_170306_E7. The sequence continues at coordinate 18,474 of NZ_JADMVE010000009.1, read as the reverse complement.
ACTGCTCAACCGGATCTCCTTTGCCCTGTACTACGGATCGCCTGAAATGCTGCTGACCAGTGAGATCACCTCAGACAGCAAGATTCTGATCAACCGGAATGTGATGGACCGCGTGTCCAAGATCGCGCCGTTTTTAGAGTATGACAACAAGCCGTATATGGTGCTGGCCGACGGCAAGCAGTACTGGATTGTGGACGGGTTTACCACGAGCAGCAAGTACCCCTACTCCCAGCCCTATGACCAGACCACTGGAAAGAACTACATCAAAAATCCGGTGAAGGTGGTTGTGGATGCCTACAACGGTGATGTGAGTTTCTACAAGGTAGATGACGAGCCAGTGCTGGAAACCTACAGCAAGATTTTCCCGGGGCTGGTCAAGGATGTCTCCGAAATGCCAACAGGGCTGAAGGAGCATATCCGCTATTCCAAGACCCTGTTTGACATTCAGTCCGACATTTATAAAACCTACCATATGAGCAATCCGCAGGTGTTCTACAACCGTGAGGACCAGTGGGAAACCGCCAAGCAGTTCTTTGGCGCGTCCAAGGAAGAAGTGCCCATTGACTCGTCCTATACGATCATGAAGCTGCCGGACCGCCAGACCGAGTTTATGCTGACCACCACCTTTACCCCCAGAAATAAGGACAACATGATTGCCTGGCTGGCCGGGGTATCGGACGGAGAGGACTACGGACAGCTTCTGCTGTACCAGTTCCCCAAACAGCAGCTGGTTTACGGCCCCATGCAGATCGAGCAGCGGATCGATCAGAATACCACCATATCACCGCAGCTGACACTGCTGAGCCAGCAGGGCTCCACCGTGCTGCGCGGCAACCTGATGACCATCCCCATTGAGGATGCCATCATCTACGTGGAACCGATCTATATCCAGGCCAGCGCAGGCGAGAATAACCTGCCAGAGGTCAAAAAGGTGATTGTGAGCTACCAGAATGAGATTGTCATGGCAGACTCGCTGAACCAGGCCCTCGGCCAGATTTTCAACTACGACGCGGGTGAGGCGCCGGCTTCGGCCAATACCGCCGTCTCCACCGCTACGCCGAACAACAACGCAGCGACCAGCGCGGCGGATCTGTCGATCCGGGCGAACCAGCTGTTCCAGGACGCACAGAACGCGCAGAAATCCGGCGACTGGGCAGGCTACGGCAGCAAGCTGAACGAGCTTCAGGATGTGCTGAACCAGCTTCAGCAGGTGACCGGAGCGTCACAGACACAATAAAAGCGCAGGGCCCCTTCCGAATGGAGGGGGTCTTTTGTTTGTCTTAAAATTAACATTAAGTTAGCTAAATTTAACTGTATTTTTGCCTAAAAGTATGTTATAATGATTCTAAAGTATAATTATTTTAGAAGGGAGTTGAATTTTTATGCCATCTTTTGGAGATCCATTTGCAGCAAATGTGGAACGAAAAATGACTAAGAAGGAACTGGCTCAGGCGATTCGCCTCGATTTAGCAGGTGAGCTTGAAGCAATTTATTTATATGATGCCCATGCGCAGGCGACAGATGATCCTGTCGCCAAAAAGGTGCTCGAGGACATCCGCGACGAGGAAAAGGCGCATATGGGTGAGCTGACAACGCTGCTGCGTTATCTGGACCCGGTAGAAGCAGAGCTCTTTGAAGAAGGGGCTGAGGAAGTCCACGAAATGCTCGAGGAGCTGGGAATTGAATCCGGCAGCAGTGAAGCCCAGACCGCAGAAGGCCCGACCGTCGGCAGCCTGATTGAGGACTAGGAGGAACATTATGGACTATTTATCAAGAGAAGCCGCGCCTTTTGGCGACGCGCTTTGGGAACAGATTGACAATACCATTGTTGAAACCCTGAAAAAGTATCTGGTAGGCCGCCGTTTCCTGCCGCTGTACGGACCGCTGGGCCCGGGCGCACAGTCCGTGGTGGTCGACAGCAGCGACAAGGATGAAAGTTTTGAGGACGGCGTGGTACAGACCACAGGCCGCAAGTTCGCAGAGCTGGCGCAGCTGTATGAAGACTTCCCGCTGTTCTGGCGTGATCTGGAAGCCAGTGACCGCACCGGCGTGCCAGTAGATCTTTCCGCTGCCGCCCGTGCCGCCCAGGCCAGTGCCAGGGCAGAGGACGAGCTGATTTTCTTTGGCAATAAAACCCTGGGCGTGGATGGCCTGCTGACCGTGCCGGGCAGCACCACCATCAAAATGGACGACTGGGCAGAGGGGCAGAACGCCTTTGCCAACATCGCCGCTGGCGCTTCGCTGCTGGTGGAAAAGGATATGATCGGCCGCATGGCGCTGGTCATGGGCCCAGACCTTTACTTTAAGCTTCAGCGGATCCAGCCGGGTACCGGTATGATGGAAATCGACCGGATCAAGAGCCTACTGGACGGACACATCTACCGCTCCAACGCGCTGGCCGGAAAGGCCGTGCTGGTGTGTGCGGAGGCACAGTATATGGATCTGGCCGTCGGTCAGGACCTGGCCGCCGCCTACCTGGAGCTGGTAAACCTGAATCACTATTTCAGAATTTTGGAAACCGTGGCTCTGCGTATTAAAAACAGCCAGGCCATCGTTGTATTTGAATAAATAAACAGCTTAAAAGCGCTTTTTCCATCGATAATATGGGAGGAGCGCTTTATTTTTTTAAAGTGTTGCCTTTTAGAAGAAAGCATAATATAATTAAAGTATCACTTAATTAATGGAGAATGGATATGTCAAGGTTCAAACTTAACAAAAAGCTGTCGCAAGACGTTAAAGGGATGATTAACACCGTGCTGGCGCTTCAGGAGGAGCGCTGCCCGGTCGTTAAAAAGCAGCTGGAGCTCGCCCTTATGGATCCCCGGTTTGCCGCGGTGGTCAGCCGCTGCCGGGATACCGCCGCCTCCTTTTCAGAGCGGGATAGGGCTTGGGAGGAGCTGATGGAAATGCTGCCATCCAGGCGTCTGGATTTCGCCAGCATGCGCCAGGACGCTGTATCCTACTACGGAGATGAATCCGAAGCTGTGGACTCTGGCCTGGTCAGCGAGGTGGTGCGGGAAACCTATGACCTCATGACCCAGTACCTGTACAGCGGTCGGGATTTCAGCACAGCATCCTATAACATCACCGGACTCAGCGAACGCTCACTTTGCCGGTCCGACGGGCTGCACCACTTTTTCTGTGACGTGGTCTTTGGCGATATGGAGGCGGATTTTTCCTGGGGCACCCAGTTTGAGCCCCTGAGTGTGGACAAGCACATCTATTTTCGCCTGTATGACCAGTTTGAACGGTTTGAGTTTGGCTGGTGGAAGATTGTTGAGTGCGATAAAAGCCTGTACTTTGGCCCATATGAGGAGGGGAGCGAGATCTCCGGCATGCGGATGCGCAAATCCGCTGTGCGGCAGAAGATCATCACAAAGCCCCAGCCCTTTCTGGGAGAGCATGTGCGCCGCTGCGCCCAGCTGATGCTGGACAACCCCGGCCTGAAACAGACCGCCTTCAAGGAAAAGGCAGTGGCGGAGGACAGCTTTGGCCTGGGCGATAAAAAGCAGACCGCCGATACCGCGGTGCTGCTCTATAAACGCCTCTCCACACTCCATGAACCCATTCTCGCCATGATCCCGGAGATGAACAGCACCGATGTGAGCCTGATCAATACCGTGGCCCGCATGCGCGCCGACTATATGTTTTATCTCTTTATGAGCATTCCCTTTACCCAGTCCGCGGGTATGACACTCATGGATGAGGCCAACCGCTTCATACAGTCCCAGCTGCCCGGCGGGGGGAGCAAAGAGCCTGTGCCCACAGCCTTTGAGGCCATGGCCGGAAGCTTTCTCAGCAGCGAGGAGGGCAGGCTGAGCCTGGAGGACATGCAGATTCTGGACGATATGATGGATTTTGTCGAGGACGCCGGGCTTATCGGCGGCAACGCATACGGCCAGCTTGTCACCACACCCAAGGAGATGACCCCGAGACTGCTAAAAACGCTTCTGGACCACGGCTACGGCGCTTATGTGCGGGCGCTGCTGGGGCAGTACAAGTATGAGCGCATGGGGACAGGCGCGGTCTTTCTGGAGGGGCTCATGAGCCTGCTCGATGAGGAGGATCTGCTGCACTACTAATTTAGAAGCGAACACCTTCCATAACATTTCTGGAAGGTGTTTTTTATATAGAAAAAAACATAAAAACACACTTTAGCCGAAAAAATCCGCCATAAGTTGTTTAAAACAAGAAAAAACGGGTAAAAATATAAAGTGAAAATAAACGTGAAAAGGGGTACAAAATGCTTAAAACAGAAGTGAAGCCATGTGTGTGCGGCGAACCCACAGGGTGTCATCCAGAAACGGACCAGCAGGGCTTTTGGATGGCGTGCAACGACTGCGGCGGTATGGTGGGTGACACCTACGAATATTTTGACAGCTATGAGAAAGTGACACAATGCAATAATGTGGTTGAATAAGGTATAAAAAGGTAAAAAGCCAGACTCTGGAAAACCAGAGCCTGGCTTTTTAATTGGCTGAGCTCAGGCGGGATCAGCGGTTTTGTCTTTTTCTGGAACTCCAGACCACAATGCCCGCCGCGCTGAGCAGCAGCAGCGCCGCCATGCCGGCCATGGGCAGACCACCCGCGATGCCTGTGCCCGCGTTGCCGTTCTGGCCGCTTGTGTTATCCGGGTTTGCCGGAGTGTCCGGATTTACTGGTTCGTCTGGATTTACCGGGTCGTTGGTCTCAACGGCCGTGGATTTGAAAATAAAATTGCTGTCCGTGGTGTAGGTGCGGGCCAGCACATAAAACTGCCCTTTATAGGCCGCAGCCGACGGATTGGCCAGAGGCCCGTTATCCACCCGTTTTTCATAAGGCATAAGCCCGCCCGAAAGACCAAGGGTGTAGGCGTCGGTGGCGCCGTCTGAGGTCTCAGGACCTACCAGCATGAAGCCGTCTTTAACAGCAGCGCTGGCAAAGCCGGACAGGTTGCCGGTGTTAATGCCTGTCATATCCAGCTCGGCAGGCGTATAGACCCCGTTATCCAGCGTCAGACGTTCCACGCCCGGCAGAGTACCATTCTGGTTGCCGGCTTCCAGACCGCCGCTTACAATAAGCTGCCCGTGTCCGGCGCTGACTAGAGGCCCGCTGGCCGTCCGGAGCGTATTGCCCATTGGGGTGAGCGTGTGGCGCTCTAAATTGACAGCATCGACGGCATTGCTTGACGCGCCGCCCACTGCCAGCAGCTGTCCGTCATTGTTGACCAGCGTAGCGGAGGACGGCAGATCCTTGCCGCTAAATCCGGGAGTCTGAGTCCAGGTGCTGCCGTCATAGGTCAGGATCATGCCTACTGTTCCAATATCGTGGCTGTAAATCAGCAGCTTGTCCTGCCAGACAACCGCCGTTGCGTTAATCATGGGGGTGTCCTCTGGCAGCGCCACCTGATCCCAGGTTTGGGTATTGACATTAAAACGCCAGAGCATGGTTACAATTTCAGGGAAGTTATAAAAATGAGGGATACAGTAGAGGTAATCGCCAAAGCCCACCATCTGGTAAGCCTCCGTATCGAAAAAGGCGCTGTCCTCCGGCAGGGGCAGTGTATTTTCAAAATACGCCACATCCTTGATCTCGCCAAAGTCGTAGGATTGGTGCCCCTCGCCCTTTTCATAAGACGTGACCGATACCCGGGCCATGCCGCTCACAACCGCAGGCCGTGCGACCACCAGCCGCTGGCCGCCGTCGCCGGCAGTTTCCTTCGACTGGATTTGGGCCGCCTTGCCGCCAATGGTGACAGCTGGGCTTTCGCCAAAGAAGTAGCCGTCAATGGTTACCGTGTCGTCCGTGATATCCGCGGCGTTGACCACCGGATAAGGGTTAGCTGTCACCGATTGGCTCAGGTCGATGAAGCCGTCAGACACGCACAGGTCCTTAAATTCATTGTATTTGGTGACACTGCCGATGGTGCGGGCAGCGCGTTTTGCCGCCGAATCATCCTGATAGCGTTCAGCCAGCACCGCCACCGCGCCGGTGACCATGGGCGTTGCCATGGAGGTACCGTCTGAGTAATTATAGGGAAGCGTAGTGCTGCCAACACCCAGGTTATCGATATAGACCGCGTTGTCCTGGTAGACATATTCGCCGTGGCCGTTAGGGAATGTCATATCAATTCCCCTTAAGGTCAGGCAGAGCTGGAAGTTCATGTAGTCAGTATTTTCAGGCAGAATCTGAGACGCTCCGGAGCCGAGGCCGTTAAAGCCGCCGTCCCGTCCGCGGGCAAAAGAATTATCGACGTTACCGTTGAGCGGCGCAAAAGTGCCGTCTGTCAGCCGGACTTTTATCTCAGCCTGACCGTTGCCGTGGCCGTCCTCACCCGCAATGTTCAGTGAAAAACGATAAACGCCAGAAGCGTCGAAACCAGAAGCCTGCATCAGGTCAACCGGCTGCGAGTAAACCGTATTACCTTCCTTGGTGCCCTGGAGCTTTAAGCTGTTTTGACCATTATACACTTTTTCTCCGGTGATTTCTCCGCACGCCTTACCCTTGGCAGGATCAGCGTCGGTATAAAACTGAAGCGAACCGGCGTTTTCAAAGCCCTCGTAAAAGAGATTGCTGTCAGAAAATTCCGGATAATAAAAGGCTTGATCCGTTGGCCAGGTAGACAAAATCCGGGAGCCGGGCGCCACGATATCCGTGGTACGCTGGCCATAGCAGCTGTAAGCGGCCAGCAGGCCATAGGCGTTGGCCGCGTCCACTACAATGGCGTAAGGGTTATCGATAAAAGTGGAGGAAAGGATCCCGGTTTTATCGTTATCCGTTGCCGAGTTGGCAGACCCGTAAACTGAGATCATGCCCATTTTACCCAGCTTTTCCACAGCCATATCCAGGGATTTGGGTGAGCCAGAGCTGGTAAAGGAGCAGTTGACCGCCTTCAGGTTTACCTGAAGGTCGATGGCAGACGCCATGTAGTCATAACATGCCAGCACCGTGGAGACAAAGTTTCCGTAGCGCAGCGCCATGATTTTGGCGTTCTGCGAGGTGCCGGAGACACCACCGTTTCCCCATTCTGCCCCGATGATGCCCGCGCAGTGTGTGCCGTGGCCGTTGGGATCAGAGGTATCCGCCATCTGCTCAGGCGTATAGCCGCCATAGTTGATACCGTGCTCACCGCCGGGCAGGCCCAGATCGCCTTTGCTCCACATTTTATTTTTGAGATCCGGGTTGTTATGGTCTACCCCAGTGTCCAGCACCGCGATGACAAGCTCCTGATCGCCAGTGGTACCAGAAGGCTGGTTCCAGCCGTCATAATGCATGTCAAAGCCTTTCAGCGAGCTGAAATAATCGCCAGTGTTGTCATAAGCCCACTGGTAATTGGTCATGGTATCCGCTTTGTTGACCGCGCCGGGCGCCGTGGCCACAGTCTTGGTTTCTCCTGGAATAGACGTTTCCTGCCCGGCGGTTCCTTCTGTATCCGCCGCCGATGGTTCCGGCGTCACCGCCTCCGCCGCGCTGGCTTCGTCCGTGATGGGCGCGATGGCATAGTTCGGCTCAGCGAAGCTTACCTGAGGATAGGTGTTAAGCTCAGCGATGAGCGCCTCTGTGCTGCGGCTCTCGTCCCGCACCAGGGCCAGCACCTGGCCGTTATTATCCACAGACGCGCTGCGGGCTCTGGCGTCCGGTGTCTCAGATAAATCCATGAGAACCTCAGCGCCTGAGAGCAGGTCCGGTACCGCGCTGCGTGAGAGCGGCGAAGCCTTTTCCATACATACAATGGCCTCGCCCTCTGCGCAGTTGTCATAAGAAACAGAGGGTTCATCCTCCTGGGCTAATGCGCCCGCCGGCACCACGGATAAAACCATGAGCAGGCTGAGTAAGATACATAAGATGCGTTTTTTCACAATATTCTTTCTCCTTATATTTTTCCAATCATTTTATGATGATTTTTGACTTTTACGATAGGCAGCCAGACCGCAAAGCGCCGCGCCCAAAAGACCAAGACAGCAGTACAGAGAGGCCTGCGGCCCTAAAAGACCCGTGGACACACTGCCAGACCCGTCCACGCCGGCGTCAGAGCTGCCGCCGGGCGTACCCGGTGTGACTGGTGTGACTAGTGTGTCCGGCGTATCCGGCGTGGCGGAAAAGACCGTCTCCGTCTGGTAATAGCGCATGTCGCCGGTACTCAGGTCAAGGCCAGTGATGAGATAGCGGTCCCCAGTCCACAGGCCCGGGAAAGCGTTCTGGCCGCTGATGGCCCTTACCGTCTGGCCATCGCTGCTGATGAACAAATAATCCCGGCATTCGGTGTCATTGTTGTTTTCCAGATAGGGAAGCGCCGGGGCGGTAAAAAGGCTTTCCACCGCAATGCCCGAGGGGCCGTTCTTTACAGAAAAGACACTGGTGAGCGCAGTTTCACCAGTGCGCACACGCCCAAGCACCTTGGATTTATCCATCAGGTTACCGTCCGCGTCAAAGAAAGAACCCAGAATACTTCTGTAGGAGCTGCTGAAGCTGGCTGCACTGCCTTCGCCTAGATAGCCTGTCTCGATGAGCACCACGCCGTCCTTTTGGGCCGCCGCGCCGATCACCGTGTTGGTGCTGGTGCACTCTGTCCGCCATTTTTGCGTGTCACTGTCCATGCTGTAGAGCGCCAGATAGTCCTTGTGCTCCCAGAGACCAGTGGACGCCCGCTCCCATACCGCGTATTGGCCAGCGTCGAGGGGGAGCAGCTTAAGCTCACTGTTAGGCTGTTCGCCATAAACAGAGCAGCTGGTTACCGGATTTTTAAAGTCGATGGTCTCGATCTGGATACCCGGCAGTACTTCGCCGCTGCCGTAGAAGGGCTGCCAGGCCTTCACCTTATCGCCAGCCGGAAAGAGAGTGGGGCTGCCGCTTACCGTGTAAGGCCCGGCCAGCACCCGGCCGTTTAAATCCACCAAGAAAAGATCCGTGGCGTCCGCCGTCTTATTATAAAGCCCCAGCGCCAGCGTATCTCCGGTAAGGGCAAAGCCCTGAATATCCGAGTAAGCTTCAATGTTGGGGATGGATTCCACATTCAGCAGAGTTGTCTGGAAATCCGAGTCCACAATCAGGAGCTGCACCCGATCAAAATAGTTAAAATGGGTTTCGCCAGAAGGCTTATACGTCCCCATCAAACGGAAGATCCGTCCGTCCGAAAGCGCCGCGAGATCGGTTTCCCTGCATCCGAAGGAAGAAGGCTGATCCAGCAGGACACCATTGCTCTGGATAACGGGGCCATCCCCAGTGGACACCGTAAAGCGGATCTTCTCAGAGGTCACGCCCTGTCCCAGATCAAAATATTTCTCGGGAAATACCAGGGTGTACGTCATGTTGGCTTTCAGGTCTGCAATGTTGGCGCTGTCCGCGGGCCCCAGCGCCAGAGATTTTTCATTGATGGCGCAGTGCATGGGGTAAGAAACGCCGTCCGGCCCCTCCAGCGTAATGGGCTGCCGCGCGTCGTCAGAGGGATTATCATTTACCGGTATATTGGCCGTAAAGGTAAAGGAGGGCAGATTGGTCAGGTTATCCAGAGGGCTGTCCGGCGTCAGCGTCAGCGACGGCACCACAGGCGGCGTGCTTTCAAATCTTACGCTCAGGCTGGCGTTCTGGGTATTCAGGTTTTCAAAAACCGCCCCCGTATAGGCCTGATACATACCGCCGAAAAAGCTGCTGTCCGGTGTGGTGTCCGGCGCCAGACGCATGCCGTCTGTGTAAAACAACGGCGAAAAAGGCATGCTCTGGTTCTCCGGCCCCACCGCCTCAATGAGCTTGGGCGCAGTCGGCGTTGTGTTCATATACAGAAAGTTCGAGCCTTCCGCGTTCAGCGTCGCGTTGATGTGAAAAATACGAAAGCCGCTGTCCGGCATATTTGGGTAATTAAGCCCCTCGTTGTTAAGCCCCGGCACATCGTACTGCACCAGGAAATATTCCGAGAACATGCCCGAATCCGTGGGGGAAACCACCGCGATTTTAGAGCCGCCGCTGTCCGAAATGGCCTTTAAGGCCAGCTCCATATTACCGTCCGCCGCCGAAACCCGGGTAATATCCTCAGGATCAAGCCAGCCCAGCAGCCATTTGGAAAAGCCGTTGTGGTCGCCCGAGTTGTCACACATCATGTCAAAGGTGCGGATGCCGTTCTCATAGGTCTGCGCCGTGTAGGAGTAATAATCCGCCAGGCCCAGCATGTGGCCCGTCTCATGGATCAGCGTCTGGGCACCGTAGGCTGAGTTTTCATGCAGGAGGACATAGTCCGAGAGTGCCACGCCATCCAGTACAAAGGGCTCGCTGCCATAGTGTTCCTTTTGGCTCCACCAGGGGCTACTCCAGCCCGTGTCTGGCCCGGCAAAGTGGATGTAAACACCGTCGATGAGCCCGTCACCGTTGCCGTCAAACTGGCTGAAATCCATGCCCTGGGCATCCAGCGCAGTCATGGCCTCCTTAAAAAGGCTGACCATGTTCAGGCTGTAGGTATCCCGGTTGTTTGCTGCCGTGTAGCTGGCCACCTGGCCTGTTATATTCAGCTTTCCGTAGGAGGAACGCCCGTAATAGGCCGCCAGGCTCTCGTAGGGGTAGCCGGGCTGGTCGCTGCCCGACGGACCAAAGGCGATCTTTTCGAGGGCCGCCTTGGTATCCGCGTCATCGAAGGAATAGTCGGGAAAATCCACCCGGATCAGCAGAATCTTCGCCTGTCCGGTGGTAGCCATGCCCGTTTTCCAGTCCGAGGGCACCGACCGCAGGTTCGCCGCCCCGGCCTCGCGGGCCTGGGCCTGGGCGATAAGCCCCGGATCCGTCTGGTTGAGGGACAGGCGCTCGTAGTAAGCCTGCCGCTCGGCCAGAGAGCCGTCGGCCCGGTAACTCTCGAGCATTTCCGCATTTGGTATACAGGGGCTGGACGCCGTCTCCTGGGCGCTGGCCCCGGGGGTCAGCAGCCACAGCAGGAGCAAAAGCAGCAGCGCTGCAAAGCCGTAATGTTTTACACGTGTGTTCATGAGCGTCTCCTTTGAGTATCGTTGCTATCATTATAACATTTTTTGACTGGGCATGTCCTACCGTTTACATCAGAAAATGACCGTCTGTCACATTTTATTCACAAAAGGAGATTTGTTAAAGCGTGTTTTTCAAACCAGCAGCTTCATCGGGGAAATACTGATTTGAAAATGTTTTTTGCCTGATGTTCACTTAACTTTTTTATTATAAAATATATTAGATCAGTAATTTTACAGTCTTTCGGGTAATAGCCTGTAAATAGCATTAAAAAGGAGACAAAGTAATGAAAAAAGATATATCATTTGAAGCATGGCTGCAAAAACGCAGCCCAAAGGTAAAGGGAAGTACCCTTAAAACCTATAAAAGCTATGAGAGGGCGCATCTACTGCCCTTTTTCGCAACCTTGATGTTGGGGGAAATTACCGTCAAAAAGCAGAAGCAGTTTAAAAAATGGCTGCGAAAAAAGCTCTCAGCTAAAACCGCACGCGACATTCTATCCTATCTGCGTACTATTCTCAAAGAAGCGGCACGGAAAGGGTACCCGGCGACGTTCAAAAAACAGAAAATTAAGGTCGTCCAAAAAGAAAAGGAAATTTTAACCCATCAACAGCATCAGACGCTCAGCCATCAACTGCGGCAGAGTATAGCCCCGCAGGACATGGGTATTTTGCTGTCCATGTCCACTGGCCTGCGCCTGGGCGAGGTGCTAGGGCTCAGACAGAAAGATGTTGATGTGGAGGCCGGCGTATTGCGGGTACGCCTTAACCGCCAACGCGTCTACAACCCCAAAACCGGTTCATACCCTGTGGTGTGCCAAAGCCCAAAAACCATAAAAAGCCAGCGGGATATCCCGCTGCATCCGGCTTTGCAGAAAGCACTTGCCAGCTACCTCAAAAGACAAAGTGTACAGGATCAAAACCAGCCACTCATTGCCGCTGCGCCGGGCAGAGCCTGCGACGCCAGCAGTCTCCAACGACGATTTAGTCAGATAAAGTCCCGGATGGGACTGAGTTCCGGGCTCACCTTTCACAGCCTGCGCCACAGCTTTGTGGCTAGAGCTCTGGAGCTAGGTGCCGATATGCACACTGTATCAGAAATCTTGGGGCACAGCAACGTGGCTTTTACGCTGAGCGTTTATGGCCATTGCGTCAGTGAACAAAAACGCCTGCAAATGGAAAAAATGGCTAAATGCTTTTAAGAATCATAAAAAAAGACGTTAAGTTAGGAACTTAACGCGAAATGTATAAGCATACATACTATTAGGGTATCATAAAGGTGAAAAATTAGCAAGACATTAAAGAAAAAAGTTAATGAAAAGTAAAGCACGTTAACTTAATAACAAACTTCGGGAATAAACATAAGCATTTTTAATATTTTCGCGTTAAGTTCCTAACTTAACACATAACCTAAATAAAATGTGTATTGAAAATAAAAAAATGAAGCAAAAGGAGACCACCATGAACCCAACCGTAAAAACCACGCTTACCAAAACTTTGATCCTTGTTTTCCTCGCCCTGGCGGCGTTTTTTGTGCTGCCCGGCGGAGTGTCGGCTGAAACGGCTGGGGACTTTACGGTGGAGGGCAATTCCTCCGGTTACACGTATGACGCAAACACCCTGACCGTTAACAGCGGTGCGAATCTGACCATCAAAAACACAAATTTGGCCGTAGCCACCTCGGACAAAATCGTGGTGCAAGGTAACGCAACCGTGACACTGGCTGGGGTGAACATTGACGTGAGCGGCAATGCGGATAGCTGCGCTTTTGCTGTAAAAAGCGGCGCTGCTCTTGATCTGATTCTGGCCGCGAATAGCGACAACAATCTGAAAAGCGGCGATTACTGCGCTGGACTGAACGTGCCGGAGAATGCAAAGCTGACCATCGGAAGCGATGCCAGCAGTCCCGGCACATTGGAGGCTACTGCCTACCATTATGGAGCGGGTATTGGTGGAAATATTGGAGCGCAGAGCATCAGCGGAGTCATCACTATTAACGGTGGTGTTATAAGAGCCCAAGGTAGTGATGGCGCGGGCATTGGCGGTGCATCTACCAATGATCATAACAAAGTAGCCAAAAGCAGCAGCGGAGACGTCACTATCAACGGGGGCAGTGTAACGGCCATAAGCAATTATGGTGCGGGCATTGGCGGCGCCCATGCGTACTCGTATGGTTCTGATGCCACCAGCAGCTGTGGGAATGTTACCATCAATGGCGGCACGGTGACGGCTATTGGCGGTGCGTATAGCGCAGGTATCGGTGGCGGCCATGCTGAAACAGGGGATGGTAGTAGTGGTTATAGGGCTACCAGTCAGGGAGGTGAGGTGGTCATTACCGGCGGCAGTGTCAAAGCAACGAAAGGGTCCAATGCCCGAGATAATATCGGTGGTGGAAAAACGACACAGGGCACTTGGGGTGATGGCACTGAGACCTCCGGCACCCTCAAAAACGCCGTGGATGGCCCAGACGTTTCCCTTGTCACTCTCACCGTCAACGACGCGAATAACAATCCCATGGCTGCCAAAGCCATCAACACCCTGACCGTGGGCAGCTACACTGGCGACGCCACGGCAGATGCCACGGCTAAAAAATACGGCATCAAGGACGTATCCACCGACGCCGACGGCAAGCTCTATCTCTACCTGCCCGCTGACGACCCAGCACAGGGCAGCCCGGCCTATGCCACCCTGAGCGGCGATACCACCAATACCCTGTACGCAGGCAGTGTCACCGGAACAGACGACAGCCGCAGTGCAACCCTTGCGCCCTCTGACGGCAATATCGACGTGAGCACCATCGGCGGCAATCTGTACATCTGGGACGACGGCTTTATGTACGGCACAGCGGCGGACGAAACTGCCAAACTGCCCTACGGCGGCAATTATACCTTAACAAGCAATGGTACTACCACAAATAACACCGTCACCGTCATGCCCGGCTACAACGGGAAAACAGACGGGGAGAATGGCTACAAAACCATCACCCTTGACGGGCTGAATATTGACGTGAACGGCAATCAGGATACCTGTGCCTTTGTCCTCAAAGAGCCAGACAACGGCATGTCCGGCGCAATCGTCAACCTCGTGCTGGCCGCGGATAGCGACAACAATCTGAAAAGCGGCAATTACTGTGCTGGACTGAATGTACCTGATGGAGCGAGACTGACCATCGGCAGCGATGGCGGCAGCTCGGTGGGCAGTCTGACGGCTATGAGCGGTAGTTACGGTGCGGGAATTGGTGGCAATGGTAATATAATGGCTTTTGAAGAATATATCAGTAGTGGTGATATCATCATTACCGGCGGCACTGTGACGGCTAGAGGTGAAGATGGTGCGGGAATTGGTGCCGGTTATGGCAGCTATGTCGCCTCCGGCACAAGTGGACCCATCACCATTACTGGCGGCACTGTGACGGCTGAAAGTGCACATGGTAAGGGAATTGGCGTCGCTTTTGGCGGCTCCGGCACAAGTGACCCCATCACCATTACCGGCGGCAGCGTTAATGCTTCCTCCATCACCAACACGCCAACCAATGGTACCGTAGACGTCTCCCTTGTCACCCTCACCGTGAGTGACGGCAGCAATGCCAAAACCAATGCGGCCATTGATACCCTGACCACGGGCGGCTACACAGGCGACAACACGGCAGATGTCGCGGCTAAAAAATACGGCATCAAGGACATGACCACCGACGCCGACGGCAAGCTCTATCTCTACCTGCCCGCCGACGACCCGGCACAGGGCAGCCCGGCCTATGCCACCCTGAGCGGCGATGACACCAATACCCTGTACGCAGGCAGTGTCACCGGAACAGACGACAGCCGCAGCGCAACCCTTGCACCCTTTGACGGCGCCATTGACGTGAGCGCCATCGGCGGAAATCTGTACATTTGGGACGACGGCTTTATGTACGGCACAGCGGCGGACGAAAACGCCAAGCTGCCCTACAGCGGCAATTATACCCTGAGTGGCGGCACAGCAGACACGCCTATCACCAACACCGTCACCATCATGCCCGGCTACAACGAGTCGGCCGTGAGCAAAACCATCACCCTTGACGGGCTGAATATTGACGTGAGTAACGATACAAATAGCTGCGCTTTTGTTGTAAAAAGCGGCGCTGCTCTTGATTTGATTCTGGCCGCGAATAGCGACAACAATCTGAAAAGCGGCGCTAACTGTGCTGGCCTGAACGTGCCCGAGGATGCGGAACTTACCATCGGCAGTGAGGGCGCTAACCCCGGCAGTCTGACAGCCCAATGTGGAGCGAAAGACCATAGTGAACTTACAGGTGGTTCTGGCATCGGTGGTGGAAAAGAGCAGGGTTGTGGAACAATCACTATTAATGGCGGAACAGTCTCGGCATATTGTGGTGAAGAAAAATTGACATATTTTAGTCGTGGAGCCGGAATTGGCGGCGGTGATCAAGGCGCTGGCGGAACGGTTACTATCACCGGCGGAACAGTCTCGGCATATGGAAGCATAACAGGGGGTGAAGCTCGTGGAGCCGGAATTGGCGGCGGTAATCAAGGCGCTGGCGGAACGGTTACCATCACCGGCGGAACAGTCTCGGCATATGGAAACATAACAAGGGGTGAAGCTTATGGAGCCGGAATTGGCGGCGGTGATCAAGGTGCTGGTGGAACAGCCACCATTAGCGGCGGCAACGTCAAGGCGACCTCTACAAACGGCGGTGCTGGTATCGGCGGCGGACAAAAGGGTGATGGCGGAACAGTCATTATCACTGGCGGCAACGTTCAAGCTACCTGCGGTGACGGTGCAGAGCCCATTGGTAAAGGTAAAGGCGGCACCAGCTCCGGCACCCTCAAAAACGGCACCGAAGATAATGCCAAAGACGTCTACTGCGTCACCATCACCGGCGTAGATGCAGCCACCCCCGTCTTTCCCGCAGGCACCCCGGCTCCGGCTGATTATGGCTTAAACGACGTCCAGACCGACAGCGAGGGCAAGCTTTATTTTTACCTGCCCGCCAATGACACCAGCACCCCAGAAACCTATACCACTATCAGTCTGAAAAAAGACAGCGTGGACGGCAGTATAGCCACCGGCGATCTCTGGGTAGCGGAAAACCATGGCAATACTCTGCAGATCGGCGATGACGACACCAGAGCAGCCTTTGATACCAACCCCTTGATCTATAGTAAAACCGCCCAGATACCGGCCTTAAAAAGAGGAAATGATACCCTTGATCCAAGTGTGATCTATTATAAAGATGCCAGCAGTAACTGGAGTGGTGACAACACTAACGTTGACGCCGCCGCCGGTTACGGCGTCATTGCCCAGACCTCAGCAGACAGCAGCACCGCCTATGGCCAGAAAATCATCAAGACCGACTACGAAATTAAGCAGGCCGCTCCAGTGGTCACCTGGCCCACCGCCACACTGACCTACGGGCAGACCCTGTCCGAAGCCAGCCTGGCAGGCGGCAGTGCCAAAGATGTGAACGACGCGGATCTGCCCGGCAGCTTTGTCTGGGCGGCACCCGATACAAAGCCGACAGTGGCCG
The DNA here is from genome assembly GCF_015547515.1 of Eubacterium sp. 1001713B170207_170306_E7. NCBI lineage: Bacteria > Bacillati > Bacillota > Clostridia > Eubacteriales > Eubacteriaceae > Eubacterium > Eubacterium sp. 1001713B170207_170306_E7. The sequence goes on along the minus strand of NZ_JADMVE010000009.1, from coordinate 2,007 downwards.
ACAGCAAGACCCCCTATACCTTAAAGTTTAACCCAATAGACAGCACGAACTATACATCTGTCCAAAAAGACGATATGACGGTTAGCGTGAGTAAAGCCAACCCGGCGTATGACGCACCAGACAATCTCACCGCCACCTACGGCCAGACCCTGGGCGATATGATAACCCTGCCCGAAGGTTTTAGCTGGGAAGACAATCTCACCACATCCGTTGGCAACGCAGGCAGCAATCGCTTCATGGTAACCTACACACCAGCCGATACCGCCAACTACAACGTGGTCACTGGCATCGAAGTTACGATTACCGTGAGCAAAGCAGAAAGCCAGCTGCAATTCACAGCCAGTTCGGCTACCATTACTTACGGCGACAGCTTTACCCTGAGTGTGACCCCGGCCGTCAAGGCGGCGAACACCCTGAGAAGCACGGCGCCTGACACCGTGACCTTTTACGTGGGCGCGGCGTCAGAAGGCAAAAAGCTGGCCGAGATAACCGTGACCGAGGGGCAGCCAGCCCAGGCTGCCATTGACAAAAACAACGCAAACTACCCAAATGCAGGCACGGCTACCCTCACGGCGGTCTATAACGGCAGCAGCAGTCTGAACGGCACACAGGAAAGCACTACGTTGACCGTGAGTAAAGCCGACCCAGCTTACAGCAAACCGGCCAATCTCACCGCCACCTACGGCCAGACCCTGGGCGATATAACCCTGCCCGAAGGCTTTAGCTGGGAAGACAATCTCAGCACATCCGTTGGCAACGCAGGCAGCAATAGCTTCAAGGTAACCTACACACCAGTCGATACCGCCAACTACAACGTGGTCACTGGCATCGAGGTCACGGTTACCGTGAGCAAGGCCGAAAGTCAGCTGAATTTCACAGCCACCCCGTCGGACATTCCCTACGGCGACAGCTTTACCCTGAGTGTGACCCCGGCCGTCAAGGCGGCGAACACCCGGAGAAGCACGGCGCCCGACACCGTGACCTTTTACGTGGGCGCGGTGTCAGAAGGCAAAAAGCTGGCCGAGATAACCGTGACCGAGGGGCAGCCAGCCCAGGCTGCCATTGACAAAAACAACGT
>NZ_JADMVE010000009.1:0-830 GCF_015547515.1 Eubacterium sp. 1001713B170207_170306_E7 | reverse complement strand
GTCAGAAGGCAAAAAGCTGGCCGAGATAACCGTGACCGAGGGGCAGCCAGCCCAGGCTGCCATTGACAAAAACAACGTAAACTACCCAAATGCAGGCACGGCTACCCTCACGGCGGTCTACAGCGGCAGCAGCAGTCTGAACGGCACACAGGAAAGCACCACGCTGACCGTGGGCAAAGCGAACGGCACAGCCAGCGTCACCCTGGACGGCTGGGCCTACGGCCAGACACCAGCAGACCCTGTGGCAGAAAGCGCTACCAATATCGGCGTGGAACCCGTTTTTGAATATAAAGTCAAGGACGCGGCCGACACCACCTACACCAGTGACAAGCCCACCCTGCCCGGTGCTTATACCGTGCGCGCCATCTTTGGCGAGACCGCCAATTACAAGGCTGTCACCGCCACCGCCGAATTCACCATCGCGATGGGCAGCTACACCGATCTTACCTTTGAGAATAAAACCGTTACCTATAACGGCCAGCCCCAGCGCCTGACCGTGGCCGGTACCCTGCCCCAGGGCACCACCGTGACCTACGCGCCCGAAAGCGCCACCGACGCGGGCAGCTATCTGGTCACCGCCACCATCAGCGGCCAAGGCTATGTCGACAGGACCCTGACCGCCACCCTCAGCATCGAAGCCGCCACCCCAGTGGTCACCATCACCCCGGCCGCCGGACAGGACATCCTCGTCGGCCAGCCCGTCACCCTTGACGTGGCCGTGGCAGGCATCCGCAGCGAAACCGTGACCGGCAACGTGTCATTGAACGGCGAAACCAAAGCCCTTAAAAATGGTCAGGCCGCCTTTACCTACACCCCGGCCGACGATCAGC